>JBGTDH010000482.1:0-5823 GCA_041748435.1 Pirellulales bacterium | reverse complement strand
CGAAGATGTGCTTACGCGGCGTGTGCTGCTCTCCTTTCAACAGCGGGACGATGCTCACGCCGCTCATGTGCGGATGCGGCTTCACGCCGGCCGCCGCCAACAGCGTCGGCCCGAGGTCCTCGCCGCTCATTAATGCCCGCGATTCGGTCCCGGCTTTGACGACGCCGGGCCAGCGAACGACGAACGGGACATTTGATCCGGGATCGTAGAGCGAGCCTTTGCCGTGCGGCAATGCGGCGCCGTTGTCTCCGGTGAAGATGATCAGCGTGTTGTCCAGCAAGTCGCGACGACGCAGCACATCGAGCACACCGCCGATCGTGCGATCCACGCGGTTCACCTCGCCGCAATAGTCTGCCAGTTGCTCGCGCATGCCCGGCAGGTCCGGCCAGTGCGCGGGCAGCTTAAGCGAGGCCGGATCGGGGCGGAACTCGCTCGGCGCGTTCCACACGTGATGCGGATCGCTGAAATTGGCCCACAGGAAGAACGGCTTTCCGGCGGGCTTCTTATCGAGAAACTCCGTCACGCGCTCGGCCACCTGCGCGTCCGGGCAGGTGTTGAGATAATCGACCCGCTCGGCGAACGTGCGCAGCTTGTGCTCGGTGAGAAGTTGGCCAATTCCCTCGTTGCCGCGTGCGGAGCCGTCCAGGTGGTAGCCCCGGCCGCAAACGCCCGTGAAGTAACCGGCCTGCTCCCTCAGCAGCTCCGGAAACGTGATCTCATCGCGCGGTAGCGGCGAGGAGAACCGCGTCATGCGCGCTGCGACCGGCGAGCGGCCCGTCATCAGCGTGGCCCGCGATGGCACGCATTGCGGCGCGGCGGTGAAGTAGCGATGGAACTTCATCCCCTCGGCCGCCAGCCGATCCAGATTCGGCGTCTTCACGTTGCCATCGCCGTAGCAACTCAAGAACGGATAACTGTGATCGTCGCTGAGCAGCAGCAGGATATTGGGCTTCGTCGCCTCGGCGGCGATCGTGCAGTGCGGGCAGGCCAGCGCGATCGACATCGCGACAACGATCGACAGGTTTCGAGTCATGGGAGGGATCGTCTCCAGGTTAGAGCTTGATTCGAGAGCCGCTTCGTGATCTCCGGTTCGGTCGCGGCCAGGTTGCGGGCTTCGTTGCGATCGGTGGCCAGATTATACAACTCCGCGCCGCTGCCATCAGCATGGATCAGCAATTTCCAATCGCCGTCGCGCATCGCCACATTGGGCGATTTCGAGCCGGGCTCGTTCGGATAGGGAAACGCCCGCAGGCCCGAACCCTCGGCGGCCGGCTGGCGGCCATATTCCCAGAACAGCGGCTTGGTGCGAATCTGCGGTTGGCCGTTTAGCGCCAACGACACGTCCTGGCCGTCCAGTATGAGATCCGGCGGTAATTGCAGCGAAGTCAAGGCACACAGCGTCGGCAGCACATCAACGGCGCTCACGACGGTCGCTGTGTTCGCAACGCCCGCGGGCACAACTCCCGGCCAACGCACAAGCAGCGGCGTGCGAATGCCCCCTTCGTAGAGGCTCCATTTCATGCCCCGAAGGCCGTTTGTGCGCGCTCGATCGTAGGAGGGCTGTGGACCGTTGTCTCCGGCGAGCAGCACGAGGGTGTTCGATTCGAGATGCAGGTCTCGCAGCCCATCCAGCAGGCGGCCGATTTGCCGATCGGTCTCTTGCAGGACGGCGCGATACTCGGGCGTGCCCGTGCCGGGCGTCGCAGTGCCGGCCGCGACGATGCTGAGTTGATCGGCGGAAGGACGAAACGGCGCGTGGGTATCGTCCAGCCACAGGTTCACCAGCCAGGGCCGTGAGGCATTGCGTTTGGCAAAGGCCAGCGTCTCGTCGACCATCCAGCGCGTGCGATCGTGCCGTGCAACTTGTTGCGGCTCTGCCTTGTCGCTCCACGGAACCGACTTCAGCCCCAACGCCGCCGCCGGCTCGGGGCTCTCGTAGGTCCCCAATCCCAGGTCGTAGCCGTAGGCCGAGAACTTCGGAGCATCGGTCACATCGCGACCGCCTCCCAGGTGCCATTTGCCAATGTGGGCGGTGGCGTAACCCGCCGCTTGGAACAAGCGCACGAACGACGGCGCCCGCGGATCGAGAGAATCTGCCTGTTCGCACTCGCGGTTGCCGGCCCGCGTTTGCAGATAACTGGTGATCCGCCAGCGTCCCGGAAACTGGCCGGTGAGCAGACCGCAGCGTGAGGCGGAGCAAATGGGGGCGGCGACATAGAACTGGTTGAAGCGAGTCCCCTCCTTTGCCAGACGATCCATGCCGGGTGTCGGCACGTTGGCGCCGCCGAAGCAGGCCACATCGCCCCAGCCAAAGTCGTCGACAAAGACGATCAGCACATTGGGTTTCTCGGCCGCGTGTAGCGGTTGCGATGTCCAAAGGACGAACAACAACAGAACGGCGCTGCCGTAGAATACGTCGAATCTCACCGTACTACTCCGCGTCTTTGTATCTCCATGACCACCTCCTGGAGAATTGTAGCGCGTGAGTACGGCCAGCGTCTAACTCAAACTGCAAGTCAAGCGAACAGAACAACCGCGGATGTCGCGGATCCCGTGCGGATTACGCGGATTATTAAAAATCGAATAGAGGAGTTGGAAGCTGTCTTCCTATCCGCGTGATCCGCTCTTATCCGCGTTCATCCGCGGTTCCTTACAGTGTGAGGTCTTACAGTGTGAGGTCTAATAGCGAATCACCTTGCGCAACTGCCAGATTCCGGCGAGCGCGAGGATGACGTTGCCCAGCCAGACGAAAATCGGGGGCAGGGCGCCGTACTTGGCGCGATCCATCCCGAACATCAGCAGCGGATAATAGACCAGCAGAATCGGAAAGAAGCAGGCGATGAAGCTGGTGAACACATCGCTGTTCTTCAATCGCACGGCCACCGGCACGCCCACCAGCACAAAACACAGGCAACTAAAACCGTTGGCCCACCGCCGATACGGCTCGGTCCTTACACGGTGCAGATGATGCGTTTTGTCCCGCAGCGTATTGCTGAGCACGGTCCATTCGCCGCTACCGAGATCGCCGAATTTTCCCAGGATCATTTGCGTGCTGCTGAGCAGGGCCAGCTCGCGTCGCATTTCGTGCAGTTCTTCCACCGTCTCCAGACGCTCCTGATGGATCTGCGCCAAACTCATGCGCGAGGGAGAGTACGACGGATCGCGCTGACGAAACTCGGCTAGGGAGATCTCGGTTTCCCACAAACCCGGCTTTCGCAGAGTGGTGCCATTCACGTCGACAATTGCATTGCGACAAGCGAAGGTCAGCGTGTCATGTCGCAGGTCCGAGCGAAGTTCCGCTTCTTCGGCCGTGATGGTCGTTGTTTCGCCATCCCTTCCATAAAAGGTGATGGTGGTTTGAATCAGCCGGCGTTCCTGCACGTCCTTTACATTGATCGAGAACTTCTTGGTGGCATAGGTGCGATGCATGCGCAGCATGCTGTAGGCAATCTCCTCGCCCGCCTCCAATACCACACGCTGAATGCCCTGATAGCCCCAAGACCAGGCCACGTCGTTAAGCCAGGCGGTGGCCAAGCTCAAGCCCACGCTCAGGTACAGCAGCGGATAAATCATCCTCGTCGGAGCCACGCCCACGGCCTTGACGGCAAGAATCTCGTTGGAGCTGGAGAGCCGCCCGTAGACCAGGCAGGCGGCAAACAGCGTGGTGCCTGGCACGGTAAACAGCAGGGCATTGGGCAGCACGAAGGGGATGATCTGCAGCACCTGCGGCAGCCCCAGGCCTTGATCGACCGCCTCTTTGCCCAGAAAGACAATCAGCATCAACAGGGTCAGACTGGTGAGCGTCACCAGGAAGACTTTCAGGAATTCCGCCAGGACGTAGCGAGTGAGAATGCGCATGGGGGCGAGCAGTGTGTGCCGGTCGGCAGATGGGGTCAAGGGCAAGTCGAAGGCGGTCTGCGGATGTCAGAATGGCAGCGAGCATCCGACCGCTGCGAGACGTGATCCGCGGGCCAACCAAGTTTTGGACTTTCTCGTAAAATACTTGTGCATAACGTGTTGCGACAATTCCTAAACACCTGTATCGGCCCGTGGCGCGCCTCTTGCGTTCATGGCCACCAAACGGTGCTCTCACGATGCACAAATGGCAGTCCGACGGGAAACAGGCTCCCGCGGCCTGCGTGACTTTCAGACCCCCCTAAACGAGCATTCAGCCGGAGGAACGACTTATCATGTCAGTTGCGACGAAGCCCGCCAAGAAGAAGTCTACGAACACGAAGTTGCAGCCGCTGGGCGATCGGATTGTCCTGCAGCGTGAGGAATCGGAAGGCCGCACCGCGGGCGGAATCGTGCTGCCCGACACCGCCAAAGACAAGCCGGCTCGCGGCACCGTGATTGCCGTGGGCGATGGCAAACTGCTCGAAAATGGCGGCCGCGGCAAGCTGCAGGTCAAGATCGGCGATCGCGTGCTGTTCAGTTCCTATGCCGGCGATGAGTTCAAGGTGGGCGATCAGGAACTGCTCCTGATGCGCGAGGACGACATTCTGGCCGTGATCGAAGGCTGAGCAAGCCAGTTCCGCCCAGCCACGCAAATCAACACAACTAAACTTTCAGGAGATGCAGAAACATGGCAAAGATGATTGCTTTCGACCAGGAAGCGCGCGACGCAATTAAGCGCGGCGTGGGCAAGCTGGCCCGCGCGGTGAAGGTCACGCTCGGCCCCAAGGGTCGCAACGTAATCTTGCAGAAGAGCTTCGGCTCCCCGACCGTCACCAAGGACGGCGTCACGGTGGCCAAGGAAATCGATATCGAAGACGTCTACGAGAATATGGGCGCCCGCATGGTGCGCGAGGTAGCCAGCAAGACCAGCGACGTGGCGGGCGACGGCACCACCACCGCCACCGTTCTGGCCGAAGCCATCTTCAACGAAGGCCTCAAGGCGGTTGTCGCGGGCGTGAATCCCGTGCAGATGAAGCAAGGCATCGAGAAGGCGGTCGAAGACATTTCCGAGAAGCTCAAGGGCATGTCGATCTCGATCAAGAGCCGCAAAGAGATGGCCCAGGTGGCCAGCGTGGCCAGCAACAATGACATGGCCATCGGCGATCTCCTGGCCGAGGCCATGGAGAAGGTGGGCAAAGACGGCGTGATCACCGTTGATGAAGGCAAGAGCCTGAAGACGGAAGTCGAGTGGGTCGAAGGCATGCAGTTCGACCGCGGCTATCTCTCGCCGTACTTCGTGACCGACCCGACCAAGATGCAGGCCGTGATGGAAGACGCCTACATCCTGATCGTGGAGAAGAAGGTCTCCAATATCAAGGACCTGATTCCGATTCTGGAAGCGGTCGTGAACTCCAGCAAGCCGATCCTGATTGTCTCCGAAGACGTGGAAGGCGAAGCCCTGGCCACGCTGGTGATCAATCGGCTGCGCGGCACGTTCAAGTGCTGTGCCGTGAAGGCCCCTGGTTACGGCGATCGCCGCAAGGCCATGCTCGAGGACATTGCCATTCTCACCGGCGGCACGGCCATCTTCGAGAGCCTGGGCATCAAGCTCGAGAACCTCAAGCTGACCGATCTGGGCCGCGCCAAGCAGATCATGATCGACAAGGACAACACGACGATCATCGAAGGCGCCGGCGACAGCAAGCAGATCAAGGCCCGCATCGAGCAGTTGCGGCGTGAGATCTCGGCCAGCACCAGCGACTACGACAAGGAGAAGCTGGAGGAGCGCGTGGCCAAGTTGGCCGGCGGCGTGGCCAAGATCAACGTCGGGGCCGCGACCGAGAGCGAGATGAAGGAGAAAAAGGCCCGCGTGGAAGACGCGCTGCACGCCACGCGTGCGGCCGTGGCGGAAGGCATTCTTCCCGG
>JBGTDH010000481.1:0-4554 GCA_041748435.1 Pirellulales bacterium | reverse complement strand
CTATGCTTTTCAGTGCGGCAGATCTGCGGCTTACGCAAGGCGCTAACCCGGATTATTCATGCTTCCTTGAATCGGCTTCGCGCAGCGTAGCCCGACGCGCAAGCGAGGGATGTTAGGCGCCACGAAAACGGAAAGTGCCGCAGTCGCACAAGAGGGCGCTCGATTCGCGGAAGATAGAACTCCACCATCCCTCGCTTGCGCGTCGGGCTAACCTCGGTTCATGAATAATCCGCGCTACGCAGCGCGGCGACCGTATTGAATACGCTGCACGCGTGTGATCTCGCACAGCAGCGTTTCGACCACGCCTTCGCGAGCCAGGGGCACAAGCTCCCGCTGGCGAGCGTGCGAAACGCCGCAGCGGGCCGCTTCCTCCTCCACCACAGGGGCCGCGTGGGAGCGAATGTAACCGCGGGCCTGGGCCGGACTCATGCTTATTGCCTTAGCTTGCACCCTTTGCCACACGGCGGCACAGGAGCGTCGGGAGACCTGTTGGGCGATTTCGGCGGTCTGGCGGGCAGCGGCCGAAGAGGCGAACGCGTCGAACAAGCCCATGCGTGGAGTCCTTTCCTGTTGCCTTATCGATTCGTGCGACGAACGGCAGCAAGTCGCCTCGGGCGATGCTGCGTTTCGCAACCGCATTATCGAACCGGCAGGATCGATTTCTTTAGCATAATCTTCCCGCCGGGAATTGCCGAAATAAAGCGTATCGCCGGAACACACAGGGGCGGGTCGTCCCGATTGAGCCCGCCTTGACCCCGACCTTTAGGATTGCGTAAGTTACACAAGACGATGCGGGGCGCTGTAGCCAAGAGGCTAAGGCAGCGGATTGCAAATCCGCCATCGTGGGTTCGACTCCCACCAGCGCCTTTCGATGATGGCATTGAAGGACCGATGCTTGCTGCTTTGTGCAGGCATCGGTCTTTCTGTTTGACGGATGCGAGGTGACGATTGATCGACGCTTTGAAAGACTTGTTGCAGCGACGCCCGTTTGCTCCGTTCCGCGTGATTCTCTCCAGCGGGCATCGCTACGACGTGCGGCATCCGGAGTTTGCCTGGCTGGTCAAAGGGGGAATCTACGTGGGGCTGCCAACGGAAGTGGCCCCTGGCGGCGCCGACTTGCCGGATCGGGCCGTGTTTTGCTTGGCCCTGCATCTCGTGGGCGTCGAACAACTCGTAAGCTCCTGAGGGTCGCGACATGAGCGTTGTATTCTCGCGTCGTTCCTTCATCGGGACTTCTCTCGCTGCCACTGCGTTGACAGCACAGCAGCTAGCGGCGCAGGAGGCAAAGGCCACGAAACTGTCGTTGGCGGGCGAGTTGGGCGTCACCACGGGATCGTTCATGCGGCATCAGCGGGCCGATCCGACGCTGCACCAGACGTTGCTGCTCGATTTGCCCAGGCGGATGCGCGAGGAGCTTGATTTGCGCGTCATCGATCTGATGACCGCCAACTTTGCCTCGTTCGATCCCAAATATCTGGATGAGCTGCGATCGCGAGCCGAGCGGCACGGCTGCATCTTGACCAACCTGAAGATGAATCAGGCCGTCGATATGGCCAGTCCGGATACAGCCGCGCGCCGATCGGCGTTGGACGAATATCGACGCAGCATCGACGCGGCCCATCGCTTGGGATGCCGTTGGGTGCGGCCGGCACCGGCGGGCCAACGACCGGATCTGAAGCTGCTGGCGGACGGCTATCGGGAATTGATCGAGTACGCTGCGCCGAAAGGGATCAGTCTGCTGGTGGAAAACAATGCCTGGTTGCGCGACGACCCCGAGGCCATTCCCGCCGTCATTGCAGCGGTGGGTCCGGGCGTGGCGGCGGCCCCGGATACCGGCAACTGGACCGACGCGGCCCGCTTCACGGGCCTGGCAAAGGCCTTTCCTTTGGCGGTCACGTGCGACTTCAAGGCGCTTCAATTTGATAAGCAGGGCGGGCATTCGCAGTACGATCTCAAGCGTTGCTTCCAAACCGGCTGGGACGCGGGATTCCGCGGCCCGTGGTGCTTCGAGCACTTCAACGAATCGCTGGATGGCCTGTGGCGAGGCTTTGCCCGCCTTCGCGACCTGCTCCGCTCCTGGATGAAGGCGGGTTGAGAGGTCCGGACGGAGCCGAATGCTAGCACTCGACCTTAAGAATGATTAAGCATTTAACCGGTCTGTAGGGGTGGTGTCTGCCGATAGGAGTAAGGAGGACGAGTTCGTCGCCTGGACTCCCGCTTCTCAGCCGCCGAGGGCCTCCCGGCGGCATTTTTATTGCGCTCGACTCGGGAATCGCGAATCTTCGATCCCGATCGAACCTTTTCGCGCATCGCCCCGTCCCTTCTGCTGCCACGTCGCTGATGACTGGCCAGCGGCACGGTGAGCCCGCCAAACGGTGTTGGCTCGCCGCGTTCCGGACATGGGATCTAACAGGGTCCTCAGCGAACGGCAAGGTTAGCTCAGAGGATAGAGCACCAGACTACTAATCTGGGTGTCACAGGTTCGACTCCTGTACCACTTCCGGGCTGCAAACCCGGTCGGGCGTGAAAACGTCCACCACCATGTAAGCCGGCGGGAGGCGTGCCGCATGTGCGATCGGTCTCGAGTCGGCGGGGATCGTAAGATCCGCGCCGAGGGGGCTCTCGGGACAGCACCAACCGTAGCCCTGTAGTGCGTGGATACCGCGCCGTGAGCAGATCGGGCAGCAGCGGCCAGCGCGAAAGCGCAGCCGATCGACACCGATCACGCACGCGGCGCTTAATCGCACTCCGCGACGGGACGTGTGATGGACTTGCGTGCCGCCGCCCAAAGGCGTCTTACAACTCGTTGTCGATGGAATCGCTTAGCCGTCGCCCCCAGGCGACGAATTCTGAGGAAGGGCCGGATCATGTTCCAGCGCATCAAGATTCGCAGCTACGAAATTGGTCTGTATTTCCGCGACCGCGAGTTCCGCGGACTGCTGCACGCGGGCACGCATTGGCTGTTCGACCCGTGGCGCAAGGCTCGCGTGGAGGTGGTGAGCCGCCGCGAGCCGTGGCTGGCGCATAAGGAGCTGGACGCCATCGTCCGCTCCGGCGCGCTAATCGGCCAGGCCGAAGTGCTGGACCTGAAGGACTACCAGCGGGCTTTGATCTGGCTGGACGGCCGCTTCAGTCATGTGGCTACGCCGGGCCTGCACGCGTGGTGGACGGGTCTGCGTGAGGTCCGCGCCGAGATTATCGACGCGCGCCGCGTGCGGTTTGTGCATCCGGATTTGCCGGTCATCGCGCGGAACGTCTCCGCTCTGAATGCGCTGGAGCAGCATCAGGTGGAGGCGCACCACGTGGGCGTGCTGTTCCTCGACGGAGACTACACGGAGACGCTGCTTCCGGGCCGTTACGCGTTCTGGAAGAACGTGGCCCAGGTGAAGCTCGTGCCGGTCGACCTGCGGGAGACGACGCTCGATATCGGCGGCCAGGAGCTGATGACGGCCGACAAGGTCACGCTGCGCCTGAACGCCGTGATCTCGTACCGCGTGGTCGATGCCAAGAAGGCCATTACGACGGTCGACAACGCGTGCCAGACGCTGTACCGCGAGGCCCAGTTGGCCCTGCGGGCCGTGGTTGGCGCGCGGGAGTTGGACGCCTTCCTCACGGGCAAGGACGCCGTGGCGGAGGAGTTGCACGAGATGGTTCGTCGCCGGGCGGCGGATTGCGGCCTGGAGGCCCTGTCGCTGGGTATTCGCGACGTGATTCTGCCGGGCGAGATGAAGGACCTGATGAACAAGGTCACGGAGGCCAAGAAGGCCGCCGAGGCCAACCTGATCGTGCGGCGTGAAGAAACGGCCGCCATGCGCAGCCAGGTCAACACGGCCCGGCTGCTGGCAGACAACCCGACGCTGATGCGCTTGCGGGAGCTGGAGGCGCTGGAGAAGATTGCCATCGCCAGCAAGCTCAACGTGGTGCTCGGCGAGAAGGGCCTGACCGACCGCGTGGTGAACCTACTTTGATTCCAGCCCGGCTGCGACGTTCGCAGCCGGGCTGTTTTGTTTTGTCCTTCACGTCGCTGGCACGGTCGGCTATTGCGGCATGAGTTCGAAACGACCAAAACCCCAATCGAGAATCACGCAACTGAAACAAGCCAGAAATGAAAACCGACGACTTCATCGCCATTCCGGAGAAATGCATCAGCCGGTTAGAAATGGCGATAGACGAGGCATGCACGATTCTGTCGAGGATGGAAAGTCTGCGATCGTTTGTGACCAAGTACTCGTCGGTAACCATTCCGAAGGAAGCACACTCGTTGAAGCGAGCGCAGGATGAACTAGGCGCTGCGATGAACCAATTGAAGGATCAGACCGTGGCGCTGAAGTCCGTATCTAATCATGCCGATCCGGTTGCTTCGACCCGAAATGCGGCCGAAAAACTGGTCGACATTCTGCCGGAGCCCGTCTTTAACTTCACAACCCGCGAGCGCTTGTGGACCAATTCGCTCGCGTGCTAATAGCGGAGCTCTACTGCGCACGGGCTAAGGGAGACGCCTAAGTCGTCTTAGGTGGATCCGGCGGATCGACTGGGTGCATCGGAATAATCGTG
>JBGTDH010000480.1:0-7418 GCA_041748435.1 Pirellulales bacterium | reverse complement strand
GCTTCGACCCCGCCGACTTCCGCTTCTTGATACGTGTGACCATCCTCGTGTCTCCTGATTGAAGGTTGGGCAAACTCCTCCAATAGAAGCACGGGGATGGTCCTTTTCCTGTCTTTTACAAGTTTGGGGGACATACCAGGGTTACGACCTGCCTCGCTGGGAAGCGCTCGGCCTAATCGGCCTAACGCTGGTTGGAGTCGGACAGACTTGGTGGAGCACGTATGCCGTGTTTGCCCTCGTATTCGCCTATTGTGCACTGTGGCGGTATGAGGCTTTGAGGCAGCGGCCGAATCCGCTTGCGCGGGCGCTGTTTGAGACGACCATCTATGTAGTCTTTGTGGCGGTCATCCATGTCGTCTACTCTGCCGTAGGACCGGTGTATGGCCTTCTCTCCATGGTGCCGGTCCTTGCAGCGACTTCTCTTGTCGAATGGGGTTGCGCGAAGCTCAAAACGAGGCGCGCCACGCTATGATCCCTCCGCACCGCAAGCCGCCGTTCCAATTCGGCCTTGCGAGCCTGTTCTGGCTGATGGCCGTGGCGGCGCTGATCGCATCCCTCATTCGCTGGAGATTCTGGCCTGGCTGGTATGAAATTGCATGGCCAATGCTCAAAAGCGCTCTGCTCTGGGTGGGAATTGCCTCGGCTGGGTACTTGGGCCTTGAATTGGCAAAATGGTGTGTCCGCACATTACTCAAGAATCCTTGGGATTCTGTTTGACGGATATTAACTTGAACCACTACCACGTCTTCGGCGGACACAACATTTTCTGGCGCGGCGCGGTAGGGCATCAGATCGTAGAAGACATACCGCCGTCGACGGTGAGGACTTGCGCGGTGACGTAGCTGGCGGCGGGGCTGGCGAGATAGAGCACGGCGGCGGCGATGTCTTCGACGGTTCCCAGGCGCTTGGCGGGAATGCGCTTCTTGACTTCCTCTTGCACGACTGCCCCGAGCGCGGCCGTCATGTCGGTTTCGACAAAGCCGGGGCAGACCGCGTTGACCGTGACGTTGCGGCTGGCCAGCTCGCGGGCCACGCTGCGCGTGAAGCCGATCAGACCGGCTTTGGAGGCCGAGTAGTTGGCCTGTCCGGCATTTCCCACCAGGCCGGAGACGCTGGAGATATTGATGATCCGGCCGTAGCGGCCTTGCATCAGGGGCCGCGTGACGGCGCGCGTGAACAGGAACGCCCCGCGCAAGTTCGTGTCCAGCACTTCGTCCCATTGCTCGTCCGACATGCGGGCCAAGAGCGTATCGCGCGTCACGCCGGCGTTGTTCACCAGAATGTGAAGCTTCTCCCATTTTTCGAGTACGGCGGCCACGGCCTTCTCCACGCTGGCGCCGTCGGACACATCGCACGCGAAGGCCTCCGCCGTGCCGCCGGCCGCGGTAATGGCTGCGACCGTCTCTTGGAGCTTCTCTGCATTGCGGGCCACGCAGGCGACCTTAGCGCCGCAGTGAGCGAGCGCTTCGGCAATCGCCCGGCCGATGCCGCGCGAGGCGCCCGTGACCAGGGCCACTTGATTCGAGAGATCGGTCGTGAGCGAGTGCATGCGTTTAACTTCCGTTCTCTTTCATGACGACCGTCCCGGCATGTGATCGGGCTGCAGAAAGGCATCCCACGGTTCGGCCAGCTCGCGGAAGCGGCGCGTGGAGAGGGCCACGGTCTGCCACTTGGGCGAGATCAGCCGGGCATGCGGCACGTAATCGCAGAGGCGAATGCCCACGAATCCCAACAGGGCCCCGCGATAGGTATACAGCAGCTCCGCGGGCAGCGGCGCGCGGAGGCCTACCACTTTGTACGCGAACACAAACAGGGCCTGGGAGCGCGGGCCAAACAGGTTCTCCCACTGTGAGAGACTTGTGAGATCGTCTCGCGTCGACCAGTTGCGCCAGTACTGCTTTTGGTCCCCCGAGGGAAAACGGCGGCCCTTCACGTCCACCAGCCACGTGCCGCCGCCAGGCGCAGAGACCAGAAAGTCAAGACTCTTAAGCGTGGCGTCGGGGCTCATTGAACGCTTGGACTCATCCACCGCCACATAGGGCACGCGGCGATCCCGCAGCAACTGTTCGAACGCCGCTTCGTACAAGTTGGAGCGATTGGCCATGGGAGAGAGGGGAAAGGATGAAGGATGAAGGGGAAAGGATGAAGGATGAAGGATGAAGAATCGGCTACTGACAACTGACCACTAACCACTGACTACTATTAACCATTCAACAGATTCACAATTGCCGTGGCAAGATCTGCGTTCAAGGGCGCATCCAATGCCTTGCCGGAAGCCAGGTGTTTGAGCTGGCAGTTGCCGGCGGCGAACTCGCGCTCGCCGGCGATGAGGGCGATCGGAAATCCGCGGCGATCGGCGTATTTGAGCTGCTGACCGAGTTTCTTGGGCTCCGGGTAAACCTCCACCGCCAAGCCAGCCGAGCGCAGTTGCGCTGCAAGCTTCAAGTAATCGTGCAGGCGCGCGGGGTCGAAGTAAGGAATGAAAACCTGCGCCGGCGTGGCGACCGCTTCGATCAGCTTCAACTCCTCCATTGCAGCTAGCAAACGATCCAGACCCAGCGAGGCGCCAATGCCGGGAAGCTCCTGATTCGTGTACAGCCCGGCCAAGTTGTCGTAGCGGCCGCCGGAGCAGACGCTGCCGATGCCGGGCAGCGCGGCGAGGAATGTCTCGTAGATGGTGCCGGTGTAATAATCCAAGCCGCGCGCGATGGCAACATCGATCTGAATCCGCTTTCGCGGAACCCCGGCAGCCCGCACAGCGGCCAGCACCTCGGCCAGACGGGCGACGCCGGCCTCGCCCTTTTCGCTGCCCGCAACCAGCGGTGCGAGTTGCAAGAGGATGGTGTCATTGTCTCCCGTCAAGTCGGCCAGCTTGAGCACCTCGGCGGCCTGCTGAGCAGTCGCTCCTGCCACCGTTTGCATTTCCTCGGCCACTTTGGCCGGTCCAATCTTAGTGAGCTTATCGAGGGCCCGCAGGATCGGCACGGATTTGGCGCCAAGATCCAAACGCTCCAGCAGGCCGGAGAGCACCTGCCGGTTGTTCAGACGGATCGTGAAGTCGGCGAAGCCGATCGCCGCGAGCAATTCGTGGATCACCAGCGCCGTCTCGATATCGGCCACGGGACTGAGCGTGCCGATGGTGTCGAAATCGCACTGCATGAACTCGCGATACCGGCCGCGCTGCGTGTTCTCGCCGCGCCACACGGAGGCAATGTGATAGCGCTTAAACGGCGTGCCCAACTCGCCGATATGCTGCGCGGCAAACCGCGCCAACGGCACCGTCAGATCGAACCGCAGTGCTACCCAGCGATCGCCCGAGTCTTGAAACTTGTAGAGCTGCTTGTCCGTCTCGTCGCTCCCCTTGCCGGACAGGATTTCGAGATACTCCAGCGCCGGAGTATCGATCGGACTGAAGCCATACGAGCGATAGACGCGGCGGGCCGTCTCGATCAGCCGCTCGCGCGGAATCATCGCCGCCGGGAGATAGTCCCGGAATCCTTTCAGCGTCCGCGGCTCGATCAGCTTGGGCTTGTCCACGTGGTTCTCGCAGCCGGAAGGATGAAGGATGAAGCAGCATTCTGATTCATCCTTCTTCCTTCATCCTTCATCCTTCATCCTTCATCCTTTTCCCTCACCCCAGCACGGCCAGCAGCGCCGGCCGCGAGCTGCGGATCTCTCCCGGCGTCAAGGGGGGCAGCACAGCTTCCGCGTATTCCTCCACTTGCTCCGGGGTCTCGAAGTAGCGGTCGTAGACCCAGTCGTCCTCGTACTCGCAGTTGTCGGTCGAGTAGTCCCGGCAAATCTGCGGCCGCGTGGTGTAGATGCCGCAGCGTTGGTCGCTCTGCAAGTGCCGGCACGTGGCGTACACCAGCAGGTACCAATCGCCGTCTTCGGTAAAGACCGTGGCCCCCTCGTGCAGCAGATACCAGCGAATGTAGTCAAAATCCTGCCGCGTGGTGGGCTTTTCGATCGGCAGGGCAAAGTACCGGCAGCACTTGGCCGTGCAATGATCGCACAGGAACTCGCCCGCCTTGAGGTCTTCGCGATGGATTCTTTTCAACGTTGCAGTAGGCATGCAGCCAGGATAGCAAAGTGCCCCGCGGCCGACCAGCCAAGGTCGGAGCCGGTCCGCTAACCGGTGTGTCGCCGTGATGGCATTCGCACCGCAACCTCGTTACGATGGGCCGCGGGACGTAACTCGATATTCTGGAGGTCTCTCATGCCAGTCAAGCCGATTCCTGATGGTTACGCCACGGTCACGCCTTACTTGATCATCGGCGGCGCGGAGCAGGCGATCGCCTTTTATCGGCAGGCGTTTGCCGCCACCGAGTTGCTGAGGCTCCCCACACCGGACGGACGCATCATGCATGCGGAGATCCGCATTGGGAGTTCCGTGATTATGCTGGCCGACGAAAACCCGCAGATGGGCTTTCGCGGCCCGCAGGCGCTGGGGGGCTCGCCGGTGAGCATCATGCTGTATGTGCCGGATGTCGATGCCATGGCACGCGCGGCGGAGGCAGCCGGGGCCAAGATCGTCCGCCCGCTGCAGAACCAGTTTTACGGTGATCGCTCCTGTACGCTGACCGATCCGTTCGGCCACGTTTGGACGCTTGCCACGCATGTGGAAGACGTCTCGCCGGATGAGATGCAGCGCCGCTTCGCGGCGATGATGAAGCCGGCGTAACAGGGGACAGGGGATAGGGAACAGGGAACAGCCAGCAAAGGCGAGTGTCAGTTCTTTGCTGGCTGTCCCCTGTCCCCTGTCCCCTCCGTACTCAGGCACTTAGTTCGCCGGCAGACGTCGCACGCCCACGCCGAGCGATTCGGTCATCAGGCTGTCGCCGGCATCGAGATCGGGCAGGCCGAGCACATGGCCCAACTCGTGGGCAACAGCCGTCAAGAAGTCAACACGGTCTGCGGCATCTGGCTGGCTGGCGGTCAGGCCGGCGATGCTGGCGACAAACTCCAGGTCGTCGGCTGGCGAGGCATCCAGATACCAGCCGTGTCCGGCGGCATCGGCGTCCAACCAGATCTGATCGGCCAGGGCCACGCCCAATAGCGAACCCGGCAGATCGGCCAGTTGCACGTTGACACTGCCCAGCCGCGCGGCATCCAGTCCCGCGCTGCTGAAGCGTGCCACGGCCGCACGCACCAGGTCTTGCATCTCCGGCGACAGCGGCCGCGGGTTGAAGCTGCCAATCTCCTCGGCGCTGGGGATCGCCGTCTCGTCGCCGCCGGCCAGCATCAAGGCAGAGCCGGTAACGGTAACCGTGAAGACCATGTCGACCGAGCGGTTCGTGGAATCGGTGGCGCGCACCGTAATGATGGCCGTGCCGGCCGCAAGCGGATCGAGCGTCAGCCGCTTGTTGTTGATCGTGGCGGCCACGACCGTGGGCTGCGAGCTATTGACGGAGAGGATCAGGTCGTTGTCCCCACCCCGGGTGCCCGTGAGCAGCGGATCGACCGAGATGTTGCTGAACCGCAGCACGTTGTCGGCTGTGACGGGTGCATTGGCCGTGGCGTTGGCATTGGTGAAGTTGTTCAGCGGAATGTCGGTCAGCACTTCGCTGATCGACCGCGTCACAAACATGCCGGAATTGGCCGGGAACTCCACCTGCCGCGTGCCTTGAATATCGGTGCGCGTCGAGAGATTGCGCGGCGTGATCGAGGCAATGTTGTCGATCAGTTGCAGGCCGTTGCCCAGCACGCGGCCAAACGCCGTAAAGCCGCCGTTTTGATTGTCCAGACTGTTGGCGTTGGACAGATCGTTGTTGTTCCCCAGATTGAAGAAGAACTCGCTCGTGGCGCTGTTGGGATCGCCCCCCAGCTTGGCCATGGCAATGGTGCCGCGCAGATTGGAGATGCCCGGCTCATTCTGAATCTCCGCTTGCCGATTGACGTCCGAAAACGTGTTGGTGCTCTCGAACCTGTAGCCGCCGCTCTGAATGATAAACGTGGGCACCGAGCGATGGATGATGGTGTTCGCGAACCGGCCGCTGTTGGCGTAGCTGATGAAGTTCGCCGCGGTGAGGGGCGTGGCGCCATCGAACAACTCCAAGCCGAAAGAACCCAGGTTGTTGGCCAGATCGAAGCGCACCAGCGTGCCAAGCTGATCGTTATCGCCGAATGTCCCGCCCAGGTTGAAGGTGCGGTTGGCGGCCGTGGCAGCCAGTGAAAAGTTGGCCATCTGGCTCACCACCGTGGGGTCGTCCGGTTGGGCGGTCACGTTGATCGAGAACGTATCTTCCACAGACAGGCCGTTGGCCTTGGTGGCGCGCACCGTGACCTGCGACTGCCCACTGCGGTTATCGACATAATCGAGGTTGAGGCTGCTGTTCGCCGCGGTCACCTGGACCACGCCCGCAGCCGTGTTCTGCGTGACGCTGAAAATCAGGTTGTTGCCGGTGAACAGCCCGGTCAGATCGAGCGTCTCGTTGGCGCTGTCCTCGAAACGGTTCTGATCGGCCAACGGCGAGATGATGGTCGGCGCCGCGCGATCCAACGTGAAGGAGACTTGAGCGATGCTCGAAGTATCTCCCTTGGCATCGGTGGCTTGCACGGTCACGGTGTGCGCGCCGTCGGCGATGGGGGCGCCCAGCAGCGCCTCCAAATCGGCCTGCGTAATGATAAAGCCGCCGCGATGATCGGGAACGTCGGTGTTGATGCTCTGCATCGCCCCGCCGTTAATCGATGCTCGGAGCGTGGTGACGGGCCCGAGGTCGGTAATGTTGCCGGAGATGGTGGGCAGCGTGGTAATGCCGTCGGTGGTCGAGAGTCCGTTGTCTTCCGCCCGCGCCGCCACGATGGTGGGGGCGAGGTCCAGTGTGAACGTGACGTTCACGATCGCCGAGAGATTGCCGTCTTCGTCTTCGGCCCGCACGCCAATGGTGTGCTGCCCGCCGGAAATCACGCCTAGGGCGGTGGTCAATTGGGCGGCGGTGATCTGATAAGCTCCGCGGAGATCGGCGCCGGCCAGCACATCGACAAACGCGCTGCCGTCCAGATTCACTTGGACCTGCGTCACGGCGTTCACGAAATCGGTCAGCGCGCCGCCAATCGAAACCTCGCGCACGGTCCCATCGGCGGCCACGGTGCTGGTGAGGTTGGCCGTCAGCACGGGCGCCGTGCGATCGCGATCGGTCTCCAACTGCGTGGCAAACACGCCACTGGCATCGCCCCCACCCATGCCGCTCCAAGCGAACACTGCATTGCCCAGGCGATCCAACGAGACGGAAGGCGCAACCTGCAGCCCCAACCGCGTGCTGTTCACGCGGAACTCGCCTCCATCGGCGGCGCCATCAGCCAGGTAGGCTTGCCCGAACACGCCCGGCCCGCTGCCGGCCCGCGTCCCGGTGGCCCAAGTCACCACGTAGCGGCCATCGGGAGTGGAGGCGATGTCGACCTCCGGCTTGCCGAGC
>JBGTDH010000479.1:0-8392 GCA_041748435.1 Pirellulales bacterium | reverse complement strand
GGCCGATGCGCTGGACGCGGAGTTTGCCGGCTCCGGCGGGGCGCGCGACGTCAAGGAAAAGCAGGACGTCTATGAGCAGACAACGCGGTTTGTCACCAGTCCGAAGCTAAAGGTCTTCGACCTGGACGATGAACGGCCCGCGCTACGCGACGCGTACGGCCGCACGACGTTCGGCCAGGGCTGTCTGCTGGCGAGGCGGCTGGTCGAGGCGGGCATCAGCTTCGTTGAAGTCTTCAGCCACGGCTCGAAGAACGACGCCGGATGGGACACGCATGGCAACGGCTTCCGCGACATACCGAACCTGTGTGCCGAGGCCGATCCCGGTTTCGCCACGCTGATCACTGACCTGGCGCAGCGCGGCATGCTCGAAGACACTCTGGTGGTCTGGATGGGCGAGTTTGGCCGCACGCCCAAGATCAAACAAGATGGCGGTCGCGACCACTATGCCACGGGCTGGATCGTCGGCCTCGCCGGCGGCGGCGTGAAGCCTGGCATCATGCTCGGTGAAACGGACGCGGATGGCGTGAAGGTCACGGACCGTCCGGTCGGCGTACAGGATCTGTTCGTGACCTTCTGTCACGTCCTGGGCCTCGATCCGGCGCATGAGTACATGACGCCCGAGGACCAGCCGCTGAAGTTGGTAAAGGATGGCGGAAAACTGGTGGAGGAATTGCTCTAAGGCGGTGAGATTCCTCGGGAATCAGATGCAAGCACGAAAAGGCCTTTTCATGATAGGCCGAAATGTCCACGCACGGCTTCGGAACGTGAGCCTCGACTTCCTCCACTCGAGCTTAGCAGCACACGTCGGGTGATGTTCATCGTAAGTCGTGGGGTGTTGTCAGGCGATGATCTCGCGGACCACGCGCCCCTTCACATCGGTTAATCGGAAATCGCGACCCTGGAAGCGATAGACGAGCCGCTCGTGATCAATGCCCAGCAGGTGCAGCATGGTGGCATGCAGATCGTGCACGTGGACGCCGTCGCGAGCGACGTTGACGCTGTAATCGTCACTCTCGCCGTAATTCAAGGCGCCGCGCACGCCGCCGCCGGCCATCCAGATGGTAAAGCAGGCGCCATGGTGGTCGCGCCCGTAGTTGGTCTGCGTGAGCGCGCCTTGGGAGTAGATGGTGCGGCCGAACTCGCCTCCCCAGACCAGCAGCGTATCGTCCAGCATGCCGCGCTGCTTCAGGTCGCCCAGGAGCGCCGCCGTCGGCTGGTCGGTCTCACGGCACTGGATCCGCAACTGCTTGGGCAGTTGATTGTGCTGGTCCCATCCCTGGTGGAACAGTTGCACAAAACGCACACCCCGCTCGGCGAGCCGGCGGGCAATCAGGCAGTTGAAGGCATAGGTCCCTTGCCTGGTGACATCCGGCCCATAGCGGTCCAGCACGTGTTGTGGCTCATCGGTCAGGTCGATCAGCTCCGGGACCGACATCTGCATGCGAAACGCCAGCTCGTACTGGGCGATCCGCGTCTGAATCTCGGGATCGCCGACTTGGGCGTGCTTCAGGGTGTTGAGCTCTGCCAGGTGATCGAGCATCAGGCGGCGCGTGGGCCGGTCCACGCCTTCGGGATCGGTCAGGTCGAGCACGGGATCCCCTTGATTGCGGAACTTGACGCCCTGGTGCCTGCCTGGCAAGAAGCCACTCCCCCACAGGCGATCGTAGAGCGGCTGGCCCGCCTTGGCCGCGCCTTTGGAATTCATCGCCACAAAAGCCGGGAGATCGGCGCTTTCCGAGCCGAGCCCGTAGCTCAGCCAGGCCCCCATGCTGGGCCGGCCGGCAAGCTGGGCGCCGGTCTGCAGGAAGGTAATGGCCGGGTCGTGATTGATGGCCTCGGTGTGCATGGAGCGGATCACGCACAGCTCGTCGGCCACAGAGCCGGTGTGCGGCAGCAGCTCGCTCATCCACGTGCCCGCCTGGCCGTAACGGGCAAACTTGAAGATGCTGGGCGCCACGGAGAACGAATCTTGGGCCGAGGTCATCGTCGTCTTGCGGTCGTCGGGATAGACCGACTGGGGAACATCCTGGCCGAATTGGTCGCGTAAGCCCGGCTTGTAATCGAAGAGGTCCATTTGCGCCGGGCCGCCCGATTGGAACAGATAGATTACCCGTTTGGCCTTGGCAGCAAAGTGGGGCAGCTCCGCCAGACCGCCGATGGCATTGGGGCTGCTCTTCTCTGCGGCAAAGAGCCGCGGGTTCAAGAGCGATGCCAGACCGATCACGCCAAGACCCCTGGCCGACCGCCCGAAAAAGGCACGACGCGTAAGCTGCAGAGCGTTCATCGAAGTCACGGGCCTATTCTTTGGAAAGCGTTTCGTCGAGGTTCAAGATCAACGAAGCTGTGAGGGTCATCGCGGCGTGCCGCACGGCATCTAGCGACTCATCGCGAGGCTTCTCGCCGACCGACAGCAGACGACCAGCTCCCTCCGCATCTCCCTGAAATCGTTCCAGGAAAGAGCGATGGGCGCTGGCCAGCACAGAAGCCTCCTGGCTGGAAGGCGGACGGGCCGTGGCGATCAGAAAGCCATGCCGGATCTGCTGCGGCGGCTCGTCGCTCCCATCGCGAAGCATCCGTTCGGCCAGGAACCGGCTGGCCTCCACGAACGTGAGGTTGTTCATCAGCGTCAGCGCTTGCAGCGGCGTATTGGTGCGATCCTGGCGCACGGCACACACCTCGCGCTCGGGCGCATTGAGCGTCGTCATCGAGGGTGGAGGAATGGTCCTCCGCCAGAACGTGTACAGGCTCCTTCGATAGAGTGAGTGACCCTCGTCTTGCTGGTACTTGTTGTTGGAGATCGATTCCCACAAGCCCGGCGGCATGTACGGTTTGGTGGGTGGCCCGAAAGGCTGATCGACGAGCAATCCGCTCATGGCCAGGGCCTGATCGCGCAGCGCAAAAGCCGGTAGCCGGAAACGCGGGCCACGGGCCAGCAGCCGATTCTCCGGATCGCGCGCCAGCAGCTTGCTGGAAACGGTTGACGCCTGGCGGTACGTGGCGCTTAACAGCATTTCCTTGTGCAGCGCCTTCACGTTCCACCCACCCTGAACGAACTGGCTGGCCAGCCAATCGAGCAATTCGGGATGGCTGGGCGTTTCGCCTTGGGCGCCAAGATTCTCGCTGGTCTTGACCAGGCCGATGCCGAACAGGTTCTGCCAGAACCGATTCACGGTTGCGCGGGCCAGCAGCGGATTCTCCGGACGAACCAGCCAGCGGGCCAGTTCCAGCCGATTCCTCGGCGGCGGGCCGGCGCTGTCCAAGGCCTGCGGCACGCCCGGCTCCAGAAGTTGAGATTTATCCGGTGCGTTGTATTGGCCCCGCTCGAGCAGGTAGGTCGCGCGGGGTTCGGCCAGCTCGTGCATTACCATCACGGTGTCCGGCGCGCCGGCTTGCGGACGCTTCAGCCCATTGCCCGCCTCGGTGCGGGCCGCGCGCAGCTTCACGGGCTCCGGCGAGACGAAATGGTTCTCTTCAGCCGTGAGGTTCGGCCAACTTGCCGGCACTTTGATGAACGGGGGGCTATTGCCGTTGTTGGGTCCCACGCCCCACTCCGGCACGTTGTTGAAGTAGGCAAACAGCCGGTAATAATCCTGCTGCGAAAGGGGGTCGTATTTGTGGTCGTGGCATCGAGCGCAGCCGACGGTCAACGCCAGGAAGACCGTGCCGAAGGTGTCGACGCGATCCACCACATTCTCCACGTGCCACTCGGCCGGGATCGAGCCGTCCTCCGAGTTGATGCGATGGTTGCGGCAAAACCCGGTGGCAATCTGCTGCTTGAGCGTGGCGCCGGGGAGCATGTCGCCGGCAAGCTGCTCGACGACAAACTCATCGAACGGCTTATTCTCGTTGAACGCCAGGATCACCCAGTCTCGCCAGGCGTGCTGGTAGCGGTAACGATCGTTCTGGTAGCCGTCCGTATCGGCATAGCGAGCCACCTCCAGCCAATGGGCGGCCATGTGCTCCCCATAGCGAGGCGACGCGAGCAAGCGGTCGACGAGCCGCTCGTAAGCGGCTTCGGACGAGTCCGATAAAAACTCGGCCACCTCCTCCGGTGTCGGCGGCAAGCCGGTCAGGTCCAGCGTCACGCGCCGGATGAGCGTCCCACGGTCGGCCGGCGGCGAAGGTTTTACTGATGGCCCCTCATCTTCCAGGCGGCGAAGGATAAACCGATCGATCGCGCTAAGTGCCCACGATGCCGATGCAAGCTTGGGTGGATTTGGCCGGACGGGCGGAATGAAAGCCCAATGCGGCTGATACTCGGCCCCTTGCTCGATCCAGCGCAGCAACAGTTGCTTCTGTTGGCTGGTCAGGCTCTTGCGCGAATCGGCGGGCGGCATGCGCTCAGCGGGATCGGCCGACAGAATGCGGCGCGCCAACTCGCTTTGATGGGCGTCGCCGGGCTTGATGACAGCCCTCGCCGCCTCGGCCACGTCGAGCCGCAGATCGGCCTGGCGGCTGCTGCTGTCCGGACCATGGCACAGAAAGCAATTCTCAGACAGGATCGGCCGGATATCCCGATTGAAGAGAATCTCGCCTTCCGCGCCGGCCGTTCCCGGTTTCCCTACGGTGATGGCCAAGAGGATCAAGCAGCCTCTGAGCATACTGAAACGATTCGTCATTC
Organism: Pirellulales bacterium; assembly: GCA_041748435.1. Lineage (GTDB taxonomy): Bacteria > Planctomycetota > Planctomycetia > Pirellulales > JBGTDH01 > JBGTDH01. The sequence continues at coordinate 3,771 of JBGTDH010000479.1, read as the reverse complement.
TCCCTGATTGGTGCATGACGGCTCTTGCGAAAGCAGCCTGGCGGGGAATAGTAGCCTCAAGGCTGCAAGTTGCAGCCTGCAGGGCCGATTATAGCCGCTCGCGCTCCTTCTTGCCTTTGGCCCCGAAGAGTTTTCTCCACGTAGCGTGGGCCCAGCGTTCATAGGCAAACGCTCAGGGGCGGGAGTACTGCGCCAAGGAAAACCCCGGCGTCGAGTTCCGGCAGGTGGGTGCCGCGGCGCGCCTCAAGAAAATCGGGACGCGATCCACGGTCTCGCGGTGGCCTATTAGCACTTTTGGACCGTTTCATTGCATCGGCCGATGCAACGAAAACATCGACGCCTACCGCCGCAAGCTCATTCCTGGCTTTGCTTTCCGTTCACGCCTTTGGACGCAACTCATTTCATTGCAACAAATTGCCCGGTTCCCGGTTCCCCCGCGCCTTTGGGGATTCATATCATTCGCACCTCCGACCCCCCGCTGATACGCACCCTGTTACGAATCAATTTGGAATGTTTGCGTAGCTTGGGAAACAAGGCAGCGAGGCCTGTTCGACCGCTCGTCGCCACGAAACACCGCATTCACCCAACGCTTACGTTCATGCCAACGCGAACTGCTAGAATTGCCGCGACGAAGCAGGGCAATAAGCGGGAGGAATCCAGTGGCCCAGACGGACGAAACGCTTGCTCAAGGCAAGGCGCCGCAAGGCCGGATGCCAGGCCAGATCGCGTACATCATCGGCAACGAAGGCTGCGAGCGCTTCTCGTTCTACGGGATGCGAAACATCCTCACGCAGTTCCTCGTCTCCTCGGCGCTCTTGTTTACGGCGACGGAAGCGATCTCCCAGTCGGAACGCGAGGGGGCGGCCAAGGAGGTCTTCCACACGTTCGTGCTGGGGGTTTATTTCTTTCCGCTGCTAGGCGGGTGGCTCGCGGACCGGTTTCTTGGCAAATACCGCACGATCCTCTACCTCAGCCTGGTCTATTGTGCGGGGCATGCCTGCCTGGCGCTGTTCGAGAGTCACAAGGCCGGTTTCTTTTTTGGCTTGTTCCTGATCGCCTTGGGTTCGGGTGGGATCAAGCCGTGCGTCTCGGCATTCGTGGGCGACCAGTTCGACCAGACGAACAAGTCCCGGGCCAGGGTCGTCTTCGACGCCTTCTACTGGATCATCAACTTCGGCTCCTTCTTCGCCTCGCTCTTGATGCCGGTCTTCTTGCGGCAATACGGTCCTGCCGTGGCCTTTGGCATTCCCGGCCTCTTGATGTTCATCGCTACGGTGATCTTCTGGCTCGGGCGCCGGCAGTACATCAACGTGCCGCCGTCGCCCCCGCACGCGGACTCCTTCTTGCGAGTCGCCCGCAGCGCGCTCACTTCGCACCAGCAACAAAGCTCCACCTCTGTCCAAGCAGAGGAAACAGCCCACTTCATCCTTCCTCCTTCCTCCTTCCTCCTTCATTCCGGTCGGCCTGGGCTTGTGTTGGCCGGCGTCGGCGTGTTTGTGGCCGTGGCGTTCATCATCCTTGGGTTCGTCGATCTGGGTCGAATGCTGTTAACCCCCGACGCTCCGCTGTTCGGCATCGCCCAGTCCTGGTGCGTGGCCCTGGTGGCCTTGATCGGCTTTGCCGGGACAGGCGTCTGGTGGCAGCTCGAACGCTCACGTGCCGTTCATCCCGACGAGGCCGTGGACGGCATGCGCAGCGTGCTCCGCATCCTGGTGCTGTTTTTCCTGGTGACTCCATTCTGGTCGCTCTTCGACCAGAAGGCCTCGACGTGGGTTTTGCAGGCCAATGCAATGACCAAGCCGAGCTGGTTCGAGCCATCCCAGATGCAGGCTCTCAATCCGCTGCTGGTGATGTTGCTCATTCCGCTGAACAACCTCGTGCTTTACCCCCTGTTGCGGCGGATGGGATTTGAGCCGACCGCTCTGCGGCGGATGGGCGCGGGCATTGCCTTCGCCGGCCTGTCGTGGATCGCGGCCGGGGCGTTGCAGCTATCCATCGACGACGGCGAGCTGCTCTCGATCACGTGGCAAGTGTTGCCCTACGCGCTGCTGACGTTTGGCGAGGTGCTGGTCTCCGCGACGGGGTTGGAGTTCGCCTATAGCCAGGCGCCCGCTGCTATGAAAGGCGCGATCATGGCGTTCTGGAGCTTGTCGGTGACGGTCGGCAACCTGTGGGTTCTCCTGGTCAACGCCGCCGTCCGCAACAACGCCGTCACCCAGTCGATCGAGCGCACCGGATTGGGCGTTGTGAGCTTCCAGATGTTCTTCTTCGCAGCCTTCGCCTTCCTGGCCGCACTGGCGTTCGGTGTGTATGCAAGTCGCTACCCGATGGCCGACCACTACCGCACCGCGCCACAGGAAGAGCAGCACTAACGGCCAAGCCGCCGCACTTGGGCGTCTCAGGTGAGTGGTGAGCCTTGCCGATGGGCTGGCGCTGGGCGCAAAATGAGCGCTATGGCACGCAATGCTCAACAACTGGAAGCACGACTTGACCGCGTCGAGAAGGAGTTGGCCGAACTCAAAGCGGCATTCGCCCAAAAGTCGTCCCGGCCCTGGTATCGGGAGATTACGGGATCCTTCGCCCAGGATGAAGCGTACGCAGAGATCATCCGTCTCGGCCGGCTCATCCGCCAGGGCAAACTGAAGAAGTGATCAACTGTGCCCGTACTTCTTGATACCGATCACCTCTCGTCCTGCAGTGGGAGGAGCAGCCTGCATGTGGCCGACTACTGGCAAGGCTGGATGCGCTTGCGGCCGATGACATCGCAACAACTATCGTGAGCTTTCACGAGCAAGTTCAAGGCTAGCTAGCCTACATCCATCGAGCCCGAAAGCCGGAGCAGATTGTCCTCGGCTATGCCAGGCTCGAATCATTGTGGCGTGGTTTTTTGCGAATGAATGTCCTTTCCTACACGGCCGAGGCCCAATCTCGATTTGCGTCGCTCAAGCGACAGTGCCCGCGCATGGCGACAATGGATTTGCGGATTGCCAGCATTGCGTTGGAAACCGATTCCACATTGCTTAGCCGCAATTTGCGGGACTTCCGTACTGGGCTACGACAGCGTGCGGCGATTCGTGCGGCGGCTGAGCGGCGGCCGCGTACTGCCCTTCCGTCGCACGGAGTGCGAGGCGGGCGAAGAAGCGCAGGTCGATTTTGGCAGCGGCGCGCGCGTCCAGACGCCGGACGGTCGTTGGCGCAAGACCAACGTGTTTCGGATCGTGCTCTCGCACAGTCGCAAGGCGTACAGCGAGGCCTGTTTCACGCAGACCACGGACGACTTCCTCCGCTGCCTGGAGAACGGCTTCGCCCACATCGGCGGCGTGCCGCGGAAAGTGGTGATCGACAATCTCAAGGCCGCGGTGGCACATCCCGATTGGTTCGATCCCGAGATCACGCCCAAGGTGCAGTCGTTCTGTCAGCACTATGGCACGGTCATCCTGCCCACGAAGCCTTACATGCCTCGGCACAAGGGGAAGGTGGAGGCGGGCATCAAGTATGTGAAAAACAACGCCTTGAAAGGCCGCACGTTCGCCAGCCTGGCGGAGCAGAATGAGCATTTGGCGCAGTGGGAACGAACCATCGCCGACACGCGCATTCACGGCACGACCAAGCAGCAGGTGGGCCAGGTGTTCGTGGAAGTGGAGCGGGCCGTGCTGCGACCGCTGCCCCTGGAGCGATTCGCCAGTTTTCAAGAAGCGCGGCGGAAGGTGAATCGCGACGGCCACATCGAAGTGGCCAAGGCGTACTACTCGGCGCCGCCGGAGTACTTGG
>JBGTDH010000478.1:0-4673 GCA_041748435.1 Pirellulales bacterium | reverse complement strand
CGCTGGCGCCGGCCTCGTGGGCATCGACCGGGACCAATCGCCCCGCGCCGCCCCACAGGTTCGTTCGCTCGCGCTCCATGCAATCGCCCCACGGATAGCGGCGCTGCAGCAGCACCGTGTCGGAAAGTTGGACGGGCCACGCGCCCGCCTTCTCCCATTCCGGATCGGTGGCCAGCCGCTTACCCACCCAGCGGGCATAAGCGGAAGCTTCGTACCAGCTCAGGCCGACGACGGGCAGATCGGCTTCTCCTTGAGGGTACTTGCCATGACTCCAGAACCGCGGTCCAGGGCAGCCGGTGCGATCGACGAAATCGACCACGGCCGGCCAGACATGCGAGTCCCATAACGAAGCCTGCGAGTATCCCCCGGTGTTGACGAAGCTGTGGTAGTCTCGATTGCTCACGGCACAGCGGTCTAGACGGAATTCCTCAACCTCGACGACTTCCCGCGCGGCATCGAACTCCAGCTCATCGTGGGTGATGTCGTCCGATTCCTTGCCGGCCAGGCCGATGCACAACTGGCCATGAGGCACAAAGCTGGTGTGTTGCTCCAGCGACTCCAATGCCCGCCGCAACTGATCGTGCGACAGATTCGGCGCGATCTGCGGTCGCAGCAGCAAAGAGTAGCGACCCTGGACCAGCATCTGCTCGACCAGCGCGCTGGTATCGGCGGGCGGCTGATTGTCCGGAGTGTCTTCCACCACGGCTTCCACCTGGCTGCGCAGCGCTTCGGCGCGGCTGCGCGCCTCGCTGACCCGTTGGCGTTGAAACCAGACTGCCATTAAGGCCGCGCCCGTCGCGCCGCCGGCGGCCATCCAGATATTGCTATTCCAGACGCCTAACGAGAGGTCGGCCAGACTCAAGCCGGCAATCGACCAGCGTGTTTTGTTCATCGGTACGAGCATGTTTGATCTCACGTTGTAGCCGTCCTACGGTTATGCGACTCCTTGCCGCCCTTTGCCTCGTCCCTTTTGCAGTGCCTCGAACTGTTGCATGACCGCCCCCAACACGGGATCGACGCGGCTTACGGCCTCGGCCTCGGCGGGTGTTTCGGGCTCATCATGCACCAGCTTAAGATCGGCATCCTTGGGCTGCGATTGCAGATCGAGCGCACTGCGCAACAGGTCGCCCACCCATTCGGCACGCTGCTCGGAGATGCGGCGTTTGTCGCTCTCCGCCCGATCGTGGCTCTCCGCCAAATCCGCTTCCAGTGCCGCCAGCTCGCGGCGCTGCTGGGCCACCTGCTTCTCCAGGCTCGTGGCGCGGCGGCCGGCTTCGGCCGCGATCTCCCGCTGCCCGAGCAAATCTTCCTTCACGCGGACCAGCTCCCTTCTGGCGTCGGCCAACTCGACCGCGACCGACGCCAGCCTGGCCATCTGCGAGCGGGCCTGGTCGAGCTCGTGCTCCAGGTCCGTTCGCCGTTGATCGGCTGCTTGCTGCTCTTGTTCCCACTCCGCCCGTTGCGCCTCCAGATCATCGAGCTGCTCTTCACAGAACTGCTCGAAGCGCTGGTTGTCTTCGCGCAGCCGCGCCAGCGCCTCGGTCACGACATTCCAGCCGGCGATCGGAGGCGCAGCATCCATGAAGGACCTGGGGGCGTTGAAGGCAGCGAGATTGGGAAATGTGTTGACGCAGTCGCCCACAACGCGCGAATGGCAGCGAGCAACTGGTCCAGTCAATCCCAAAGGTAGGTCGCGAAAGGGCGCGGGGCAAATTTGCCGGGCCGCTGGAATGCACACTTCACGACGCACTCGGGGAGCGGGGTGGCGTAAGCCCCCCGGTTCGTCGCGCGCCAGGGGACTTACGTCCCCCGCTCGCCTTGCCGATTGTTCCGGTTATGCCGACGGGACCCGGGACACCTGAAACGCCAAAATGGGCTGCACGTTGCGGGTTTGTCGGCTATTATGATTGGTTCCTCGTGCGCTTCCGGAATTATCATGCCCGTCTCCTTGGAGCAATTCGCCAAGAGCCTCTCCGTAAGCGGCCTGATGACGGCCGAGGAGATCAAGGCTTTCCACGGCAGTCTGCCGCGGGAGAAGCGCCACGACGTGCCGCAGTTTGCCACGGAACTGGTGCGCAAGGGCAAGCTCACGAAGTATCAGGCAGCCACTATCTACAGCGGCAATGCGGCCAGCCTGACGATGGGAGACTATCGACTCTCGGACAAGATCGGCGCCGGTGGCATGGGGCAGGTGTTCAAGGCCGAGCATCGCCGCATGAAGCGCGTGGTGGCGCTGAAGCTGCTGCCCGCCGAAGTGACCAAAGACGCCCAGACCGTGAAGCGTTTTCAGCGCGAGGTGGAAACCGCGGCCCGGCTGATTCACCCCAACATCGTGACGGCCTACGATGCGGGCGAGCATCACGGCCTGCACTACCTGATCATGGAGCTTGTCGATGGTCAGGACCTGGCCCACCTGGTGAAGAAGCAAGGCACGCTGCCAATTGAAACCGCGGTCGATTTTCTGCTGCAGGCGGCCCGCGGGCTGGAGCATGCCCACGCGGAGGGCGTGATCCATCGGGATATCAAGCCGGCCAATCTACTGGTCGACAAGAAGGGGGTCGTCAAGATTCTGGATATGGGGCTGGCCCGCGTGGAGGGGGCGCTTTCCTCGCGCGATGCGTCGCAATCGGTCGACGGCCTGACGAGTTCGGGCGTGATGATGGGCACGGTCGATTACATGGCCCCGGAGCAAGCGGTCGATACGCATCAGGCCGATCATCGGGCGGATATCTACAGCCTGGGTTGCACCCTGTTCTATTTGCTCACCGGGCGAAAGATGTACGAGGGGGAGACGCTGATGAAGCGAATCCTGGCGCATCGGGATCTGCCCATTCCTTCGCTCGGCACGTTGCGGCCCGACGTGCCGGCGTCTCTGGAAACCATCTTCCAAGGCATGGTGGCCAAGCGCGTCGAAGACCGTTATCAGGCCATGGCCGCCGTGCGTCAGGCCCTGGAGCAGTGCCGGGCCAAGCTGGAGAACAGCAGCGATAGCAGCGTCCTGCTGGTCGAGCAGGTGGTGGACGTCGACCTCGCCAGTTTTCTCAAAGGCATGCGTTCTTCCAGCGGCCCGGGCACAGCCACGCAACAATTGCGCACTACGGACACTCTGGTGAACAGCGGCGATCTGGAGACGCGCCCCGATTCGCAATCGCAATCGAAGTCGAAGTCTTCCTCGTCGGGACTGTTCACGTCGCGTCGCCGGCTGATCGCGGGCGCGGCCGCCTCGGGGCTGCTGGTGGCGATCGGCGTAGCAACCTTCGCCTGGATGAGCCGTTCCGTCACCAGGCCTCCGGACGATGCGGCGCAACAGGCCCAGGCGGCCAGCAATACACCGCCAACCATCGACGACAAGCAGACCAAGACGGAAGGCGCCGACCCGCCGACACGAAAATTCGAGCCGCTGCCGGCGCTGACGCCAGAGCCGGAGAAGGCCGTCCCGCAGCCTCCGCCGCCACCTGACGAGCCGCCTGCGAAGCCGGAAAAGGTCGAGAAGCCGGTAGAAACCTCAGCGGCCGGGCCAAAGACCATCCTCGTTGGCCCGGATCAAGCGCAAGGGCAATTGCGAAACCTCGCGCGGGCGATCGAACGCGCCAAGCCGGGCGACACCATTCTCATTCGCCACCGGGGACCGCTGCAATTGCCGCCGATGGACCTGACGGGCAAATTGCCGCTGACCATTGCGGGCGACACGCAGGACGGCGTCGATTTCTGGCCGCTGATCGTGCAGGGCGTGCCCAAGGACGACAACGACAACGACGAGCCCTTGGCCGGCCCTCGGGAGACAGCAGGATTCTTCCATGGCCTCCGCGGCGAGCTAACACTCAGGAAGCTGCATCTCGTAGTAGGCGGAGCGGCCTCGCAGCAGATCAAGACCGGCGCCGTGTTTGCCTTGGGCTCGGGACGTTTGCATCTTGAAGATTGCAGCATCACCGTGGGCAGCGACAACGGTCCTGGAGATGCGCCAGGCGCCAAGGTTCCGCTTGTGCAGATGATTTCCACCGATGCCGCGCGGCTGGAGGTCTCGCTCTTGCGCACGTTTGTGCGCGGTCCGCGGCTGGCTGGCTGCGTAACGTCCACGGGCGGCGGAGAGTTGCAACTGAAGGTCGAGCAATCTCTGTGGGCCGGGGCCGCGGCGCCTTGGCTCTCCGCGGTCGATCCGGCGGGGCGCTGGAACATCGATATCCGGCATTCGACGCTCTACAACCTCACGAACCTGTTGCAATGGGAAGCGGCCGGCTCGGGAGCGAAGCACCCCGTGAGCATCGCCGCGGCGCGATCGCTGTTTGTGTCGGCCTATAACAACAAGGGGCCGCTGGTTAGCGTGAACAGTGCGGATGCCCAAACCGATCTGGCCAAACTGGCCGCAGAGGGCTTGCTCACCTTTCAAGGAGAATCCAACGTCTTTCATCGCTTCGAAGGATACTATCGCGAGCCGCGCGTCAAAACGCTGGCCCCGTTAACCAGGTGGCGCACGCTGTGGGGGCAATCGGCCACGGCGCTGGATCGTGAATCGGACCCGCATTTCCGCGTGTTGCCCACGGAGTACCTGCTGCAGGAATCGCACGCCTGGGATTTCGAGCCGCGGTTTTGGCGCAATCGGGAAAAGTCGAAGCAGATCGCCGAGGAGATTGGCGCGCCGGTGGCCGCCTTGCACGCCCTGCCGCGCAGCTTAG
>JBGTDH010000477.1:0-5119 GCA_041748435.1 Pirellulales bacterium | reverse complement strand
GAGCAGACCGGCGGCCGTGAGCCGCCCGACGATGCCGGCGCCGGCAACGTGCGCCTCTTGGATCGGCCGCTTTGGGGCCGCCGGGCATTGTTCGTGCGCACCGCGCCCAGCTTTGTGCCGGACAAGCGGCTCTATCAGGGGCTGCGCTATCAGCCGCCGGAAGCCACGGAGCTCACGCGGCGTGAAGGCGAGATCGTGTTGCGGTTTCTGCGCGCCGCGCAGGCCCGGCACCTGAAGGTCTACCTGCAGGTGCAGGCCGCCATCCCGCCAGGATATCGCGTGCAGTTCGGCGGGCCGCGGGAAGAGGATCAGCCGCGGTTGCCTGATGGCCGCGTGCCGCCGCGACGGCTGGCCAAGAACGGCAGCCTGGCCAGCCCGCACATCGTGGAATATGCCCACGCTCTGATCAAGGATTTGTGCCGGGCGTATCCCGATCTCGACGGCCTGCGCGTCGACTGGCCCGAGTATCCGCCGTACTTCCTGGACGACGTGTTTCTGGACTTCAGCGATCCCGTAAAGGTCGCGGCAGCGCGCCTGGGCATCGACTTCGCGCGGATGCAGGCGGAGGTGTTGGCCGCCTATCGTCATCTGCACGGCGGCCTGACCGATCGCGAGTTGGAAACGTGGATCGAACCCGACGGTGGCCGGCATGCACTCCTACGGCTCTTCTCGCAACGGCGTGGTCTGGTCGATTGGCTGGCTCTCAAGGGCATGCTGGTGGACGAACTGTTGGCCGGTTTCCGTCGGACCCTTACCGCGGCGGCCGGAGAGCGCGTGGAGTTGATGCCCAACGCCTTCCCGCCGCCCTTCACGCTGGCTTCCGGGATGGACTTTGCTCGCGCGGGCCGACACAGCTCGGCAATCAGCGTGAAGCTCTACACCATGCACTGGCCGATGATGTTCCGCTTCTACGGCGAGACATTGCGGCGGGCCAATCCGAGCGTCTCGGAATCGAAGCTCGTGGCCGCGCTCCTGGCCTGGTTTGATATGACCGATGAACCCTCTTCGCACAGGCTGGCCGACTATAACTACCCCGAGACGGACCAGCCCCACCCAGCGGGCACGCAGGCGCAGACTCGCAAGATCCAGCAGGCGCAATCGGAAGCCGGCAATGTTCCCATCCTGGCGTTGGCTCACGGTTACGGCCCGCCGCACGATTTTCGCCGTCGTTTGGAAACCGCGTGGAAGGCCAGTCCCCACGGCATCTGGATCAATCGCTACGGCTATCTGAGCGACGCGAAACTGGCCCTCATCGGCGAAGTGTGCCGGTAGGTTTCTATGAGCACGTATGTCGATGCGCCCCAGTCTGTGTGCCGTCTAGGTGTGGCCCGGTGCGACATCACGCCTCCGGTGGGCATCTATCATCGCATGTGGGGAGCGGCGGCGCACGATCGCTCGACCGGTGTGCATCGGCCCCTCACGGCCACGGCCGCCGTGTTTCAGCCGGCTGATGGCAATGCCCACGAGGAACACCAAGGCGAGCAACTGCAGGTTGTACTGGCCATCGACCATTGCCTGCTGTGGGCCAAGGAAATGGACTCGCTGTTGGCCAGCGTCGCGGCCGGTACAGGGCTGCCGCGCGAGGCCCTCACCGTGGCGTTTTCCCATACGCACGGCGCGGGCTTGATGGACACCAGCCGGGCGCACTTGCCGGGGGGCGAGATGATTGCGCCCTATCTGCAATCGCTGGCCGGGCGGCTCGGTCAACTGGTGTGGGAGGCTCGGCAGAATGTGCGGCCCTCGACGCTGGTGTATTCGACCGGCCGTTGCGACCTGGCGGCTGACCGCGACTATTGGGACGCAGACCGCGGACACTACGTGTGCGGATTCAATCCCCAGGGAACGTGCGACGACACCGTGCTGGTGGCCCGCGCGACCGAGGAGCGAGGTCAGACGCTGGCGACGATCGTTAACTACGCCTGTCATCCCACAACGCTGGCGTGGGAGAACACGCTCATCAGTCCTGATTACCCCGGCGCGATGCGCGAAGTGGTGGAAGGCGCGACGCAAGCGCCGTGCCTGTTTCTGCAGGGCGCTTCGGGCGATGTTGGCCCGCGGCATGGCTTTGTGGGAAACGCGGGTGTGGCCGACTCCAATGGCCGGCAATTGGGCTATGCGGTGCTGGCCGCGCTGGAGAGTATGTCGCCGCCGCAAACGCGCTGGGAGTATCAAGGTCCCGTCGTGTCGGGGGCAACGCTCGGCACATGGTCTCACGTGCCGCAGCCGGAGGCGGAGATCCGTCTCAAGCAGCATTGGCGAATACGGAGATTCACGGTTGATCTGCCGTATCGTCCGGAGTTGCCGACCCCCGAGCAGGTGGCCGCCGACCGGCAGCGCTGGTCGGCCGAGGAATCGGAGGCCCGCACGGGCGGCCAAGAGTCTCGCGCCCGGGAGTGCCGTGCCCTGGTGGAACGGTGCGATCGGCAATTCACGCGAATCAGCGCCTTGCCGCGCGGGCCAGCGTTCCCGATGCCCGTGGTAGCGTGGCAAATGGGCGATGCCGTGTGGTTGGCCGTGGAGGGCGAGCTCTATAACATTTTCCAGCGCACGCTGCGCGAACGCTTTCCGAATCATCCCTTGATGCTGATCACGGTCGCCAACGGCTCGCGACCCTCCTACTTGCCGGCTCGCTGCGCCTACGGCAAAGGCTTATATCAAGAATCGATCGCCGTGCTGGCCCCGGGCTGCCTGGAGTTGTTGATCGAAGAGATCGAGAAACAAATCGAGTCGTGGCTACGCTAAACGGATCACAGCCCCAAGGCTTTAGCCAGGATTGCGTCCAACTGCTGCATGGTGCCCGGCGACAACAACCCGAACGTCTGCTTGATATCGGAGTTGTGAATTGTGAACAGGCGATCGAAGCGGATCACGGAGGGCAGACGCAGGCCGGAGACCTTCCAATCTACGTGGCTCTCGTCGATCATATAGTGCGTAGCAGGCAACGGTGTGCGGATGCGGCTAGTGATTGCCGCCACCACGGTATCGAGCATCAGGCTGGGATCGGAAATGATCAGCGCGGGCCGACGCGTTGAAGCAGTCGCATCCAGATAAGGCACATCCACCAGAACAATAGTGCCGCGACGGATCATTGGTCATAGACGCTCATGGCAGGGTCGGTCCAATCGTCTGCCATCATGTGAGCGATGTGTTTACGCATGGTGCGAGGATCCCAATCCTCCAGCAAGGCGGTCAGTTGGTCGAAGACGTCTTCGCGAACGAGCACACAGGGAGTTTCTTCAACGGTGAGCGCTACGGCTTCGCCATGTGTCACGGCTCTCACTTGTTCAGCGGTCAGTATCATGCGGCACCCAAGCTATCGTAGACGACACTGTTTACCATTCTATTCAAGCCGCAAGAAAGTAGCATCCTACTTCGCCTACCGGCGCTTCTCGATCGCCCGCTTCAGCGCGGTGCCCATGTCGGCGGGGCTTTGGGCGACGACGATGCCGGCGGCTTCCAGGGCGGCGATCTTATCGGACGCAGTGCCCTTTCCGCCGGAGATGATGGCCCCCGCGTGGCCCATGCGCTTGCCCGGCGGAGCGGTGCTGCCGGCGATGAAGGCGGCCACCGGCTTGGTGACATGCTGCTTGACGTAGGCGGCGGCCTCTTCCTCCGCCGTGCCGCCGATCTCGCCCATCATCATGATGGCCTCGGTCGCCCGATCGTCCTGGTAGAGCTTGAGCAGATCGACAAACGACGTGCCCACGATCGGATCGCCCCCCAGGCCCACACACGTGGATTGGCCCAGCCCCAGGTTGGTGAGTTGCCACACGGCCTCGTAGGTGAGCGTGCCGGAACGGCTCATTACGCCCACCGGCCCCTTCTTGTGAATGTAGCCGGGCATAATGCCCATCTTGCATTCCTCGGGCGTGATAACTCCGGGACAGTTTGGTCCCACGAGCACGCTGCTGGAACGCCTCACGCGATCGTAAACACCCACCATGTCCATCACCGGCACGCCTTCCGTAACGGCGATGATTACCTTGATGCCCGCATCAATGGCTTCCAGAATGGCATCCGCGGTGAAGGCGGGCGGGACAAAGATCATGGTGGCATCGGCGCCGGTCTGCTCGACGGCTTCCATCACGGTGTCGAACACCGGCAAGCCTTCGACGGTCTCGCCACCCTTGCCGGGCGTCACGCCGCCCACCATCTTCGTTCCATATTCCTTGCACCCCTTGGTGTGGAACTGGCCCACGTTTCCCGTGATGCCCTGACAGATGACGCGGGTATTTCTGTTGATGAGGATGCTCATGAGAGGCTTTCGGCTGTCGGCTGTCGGCTGTCGGCTATCAGCCAGAAGGAGCTGTTGGCTGTCGGCTAATAGCCGACAGCTAATTCGCGGCCGCCACCACTTTCTTTGCGGCGTCGGTCAGGCCTTCGGCGGAGATGATGTTCAGTTTACTGTTGGCCAGGATCTTGCGGCCTTCCTCGACCTCCGTGCCCTCCAAGCGCACTACGAGCGGCACGTTAAAGCCAACGGTTTGGTAGGCCTCCAGCACGGCATTGGCGATCGTGGTGCAACGCATGATGCCGCCGAAGATGTTCACCAGCACGGCCTTCACGTTCTTGTCGTCCAGCAGAATGCGGAAGGCCTCGGTCACTTGCGTCACGTTGGCGCCGCCCCCCACATCCAGGAAGTTGGCCGGCTCGCCGCCATGCAGCTTGATGATGTCCATGGTGCTCATGGCTAGCCCCGCGCCATTCACGAGGCAGCCGATGTTTCCTTCGAGCTGCACATAGCTCAGGCCTGCCTTGCTGGCGCGTAGCTCGGATGGCTGCTCCTCACCCAGGTCCCGCAGATCGGTGAGCTCCTTGTGACGGAACGAGGCGTTGTCGTCGAAGGTCATCTTGGCGTCCAAGGCCAGCAGTTCGCCGTTGCCCTGCACGACCAAGGGGTTGACTTCCAGCAGGCTGCAATCCTTGGCGACAAACACGCGACACAGACCCTTCATCAGCTTCTCGGCCGAACGAACACTGCCGGCCTTCAGCCCCAGCTTGTGACACAACTTGCGGGCCTGGAAGCTCTGCAATCCAGCCGCCGGATCGAAGTGTTCCTTGTAGATGAGGTGCGGCGTCTTGGCCGCCACTTCTTCGATGTTCATGCCCCCTTCGCTGG
>JBGTDH010000476.1:0-10059 GCA_041748435.1 Pirellulales bacterium | reverse complement strand
CTGGCCCGCGCCGAAGAGAAAGTGTTTGCCATTCTGGAGCAGCGCGGCACGGGGGACCTGGCCACGCTGCGGGATGTGCTGCACGAAGCGCTGGCGCGCATCGACGCGCGGATGAAGCACGAGCACGATATCAGCGGCGTGGAGACCGGCTTCACCGATCTGGATCAGCTCACCGGCGGCTTTCACGATTCCGAGCTCATCATCCTGGCCGCGCGTCCCAGCATGGGCAAGACCGCGCTGGCGGCCAACATTGCGGAGCACGTGGCCATCCAAGGGAAGGTCACCACGCTGTTTGTGAGCCTGGAAATGTCCCGCCTGGAGTTGGCGGACCGCATGCTATGCTCGTTCGCCAAGGTGAATGGCCACAAGCTTCGCAACGGCACGATCTCGAATCAAGAACGCCGCGAGCTGGTGCAAAAGGCGGCTGAGATGAGCGAGTCTCCCCTGTTTATTGATGACACGCCCAGCCGCACCATGACGGAGATCGGCGCCACCGCGCGGCGGCTCAAACGCAAGAACAAGCTGGGGCTGGTGGTGATCGATTATCTGCAGCTCATTGAGCCGGACAACTCGAAAGACCCGCGGCAGGAGCAGGTGGCGCGGATCGCGCGACGCCTGAAGGGGCTGGCCCGCGAGCTCAAGATTCCGCTGCTCTGCCTGGCGCAGCTCAATCGGCAAGCGGAAGTCACCAAAGACAACCGCCCGCGCTTGAGCCACCTCCGCGAGTCCGGCGCCATCGAGCAAGACGCCGATGTCGTGATGTTTGTACATCGCGAAGAGTATTATCACAGCCCGCAGGAGATCGAAGAGCGGGGCCTGGCCGGCCAGGCGGAGATCATTCTCTCCAAGCAGCGCAACGGACCCACGGGCGATGTGAAAATGACGTGGCAGAAAGACTTCACCCGGTTCGTGAACGCCGCCGGCGAAGAGTGGCGCGGCGTCGACCCGTTCTAAAGCGGCCTCAATCAAGCGGTGCGGCGGTTGGCCGCGCCAGCGAATTGCAACGCGCGTCGTCTCATTTCGGAATTGAGCATGACAGCCGAAAAATGCTTCATCTGCCCCGCGAAGCTGTTAATCTTACCGGGACACGTCTAGCGGGCATGAAGTCGTTAGTAAAGGCAGTCATGCGACGCTTCCTCGCATTCTCAAGCACTTGCGCCGTGCCGGACCGGTTGCGCCCATCGCGGTAAGCGCAAGAATCGCCTTCTCCGCCAGTTGAAAGTTTTGGTCCAGGTCCAGTTGCGTGGCGACGAGAACGCTGACATCTCGCAGTCGAAACGAGATTGAGATCTGGGAACGCGGCGCCGGCTATACCCTGGCATCCGGCAGTAGTTCATGTGCGGCCGCTGCGGCGTCGGTTCACCTGGGCTTGTGCGGCAACGAAGTCATGGTCGCTATTCCGGGTGGCGAGTTGTCAATCGTCGTCTCAAGTAATTTTGACATCAAGATGCGGGCCCATGGCGGGCCCTTCAACCAAGATCGCGCAGTTGCGGGATCGTCGGATGGCGAATACCCGCCCCGACTCAGACCGAGCCGACCGAGAAGCTGAAGAGCGGGCGATGGGATTCGAACCCACGACGTCCAGCTTGGGAAGCTAGCACTCTACCACTGAGTTACGCCCGCAAACGTGCGAGGTTGGCCAATGTTCATGGCGAGCCAACGCTGAAGGCATCATAGCTGCCCGCGGGCCGAGAGGCAATTAGCGGCGAAGCCCTTGATACTCCAGACGGCAGCGATTAGCCGACGCGCTCGCAGGCATGGAGTTCGCCGACGGCCAGTTCGCGCGAGACCCCTTCCACCGTGGCTTCGTCAATCAGCTCGAGTCCTTGCGCGGCGCCGGCCAGAAGACAGAGATCGGCCAGTTGGCAGACCTGCCGCGGAGTGCCGTGGGACAACTCGTGGATGCGGAGCATGGCATGGGCATCGAACAGCGCCGACTCACGGCCGCAGCGATGAAGAGCATCGGCCAGGAATTGAGCGGTGTCTTCGGGCGACCAGACATCCAGGTCGACACGCAGATCGGCCAGGGCCAACAGCCGGCGCCCCAGACGAGACGCGCGGTGCACGGAGGCGGCCAACACAATGGTCAACCGCGAACGGCTCGTTACATCGTGCTGCGCTAAACGCACGACCTGCTCCAGCACTTCGGCCGGCGCTTCATCGGCATCGTCCAGCAGCACCAGCGTGTGCAGTTGCTGGCAGCGCTGCTCGGCTAGGCAATCGACGATCCCGCGCCACAGGCCATGCATGGTTTCCTGGCGGCAAGGATAGAGCGCGAGGGCATCGGCAAGCTGCCGGAGGAAATCGATCTCGCTGAGCGCCAACAAGTTGACGCGGGCAACCGGCTGACCTCCGCGTCCGGCTTCCTGAGCCAGCACATCCAGAATCAGCGACTTGCCGCTGCCGGGCGGGCCAAGGAGCAGTCCCAAACGGCGCTGCTCGTCGACCAGAAAGTGCAGGCGGGCCAGGGCCTCGTCGTGCGTCGGACTGCGATAAAACCGTTTGAGGTCCAATCCGCCAGCGAAGGGAGATTCCCGCAGACCCCAATGTGCTTGATACATATGTGCATCCTTGCGATGGCGGAACTGGCTAGCGGCGGCCCATAGGCCGCGCGCGATCGATCCTCTGACGTACTGATATTTCGGTACCGCGCCGCCGGAGACTTGATGGCATTATCGTTAGAACCGTCAAACTCGGGGCCGGACCGCGACCAGCGGTCGCGGCTTGATGGGCGGAGCGGGCGCGGCTTGATGGGTGGCTTATGCCGACCGTGCCCGATGTAGCGATTTGCTGGATTTCGCCGGTTATGCCGGACGATAAAGCCCCTAGGTGGCCCTGGGGGGGCCTGTTTGCAGGCACAGCCTGCCCTTCTTCGCCAAACAGGATGTCGCCATGACACGGGCATTGTTCACGGTGCTGACGCTCACTTCGCTGAGCCTTTGCGGCGGTTGCAAGATTGGTCAAGGCCTGCACAAGGGTTCGCATGCCGGCCACTCGCCCGCCTGCCACGGACCCGCTTGCCACGAGGGCTGCAATCCCGGCGGTTGCCCGGGCGGCGCTTGCCAGTCGGGTCATTGTCCCGCTGGCGAGGATGGTCACGGCAGCATCTACGAACCGTTTCATGCCGGGCATCAAGGGCCTCCGGAACGCGGCGGAGTCTTAGCCTGGTTAGGGAGATCGCACGGCGGCCCCCCGGCGAATGCACAGCCGGCGCCGGGTCCCTCGGCCGCGGGTGTGTCGTATCCCTACTACACCAATCGCGGTCCGCGCGACTTTCTCGCCAGCGATCCGCGCGGCATTGGCCCGAATTACTAAATGTAGGCGGGTTTCTCCGAAACCCGCAGCCGGTCTCGGAGAGACCGGCCTACATTGCCAGACTGCCTGACTCACCATTCATGGACGAAGCACCAGGCGCTGCCAACTCAACGCCGGCAGCCTGGTCTGCATGCGATCGATTACAATGCAGGCATGGACTCTCCTCGCACGAGTTCGCGACGCGATTTCCTGATCGGGCAGGCAGCGGCGGATGCCGTGGCCGATCTGGCAGAGCGTGCGGCGGCCGATGCTGCAGCTAACCCCCTTGCCCACGGCGAGGAAGCAGAGTCCGCCTATTTGCTCCAGTTCGGCCGGCGGGCCATGGCCTGCCAGTTCGAAGTCTTCGTGCCCGCGGGCCAGCATGATCGCGCCACGGAACTGGCGTTGGAAGCCCTGGATCTGGTCGATGCCCTCGAAGCGCAGTTAACCGTTTATCGCGACTCAAGCGAGATTTGCGATATCAATCGCCGGGCCTCGAAAGAAGCGGTGCCGGTAGAAACACGGCTGTTCGATCTGCTGGCCCATGCGCAGCGACTGCACGCAGAGACGGGGGGCGCCTACGATATCACGTCAGGACCGCTCTCCAAGGTGTGGGGATTCTATCGCCGGCAAGGCGAACTGCCGGAGCAGACAGCGCTCGAACACGCTCTGGGCTGCGTCGGCAGCCAGGATCTGACTCTGAATGCCCCCGAGCACACGATTCGGTTCGAGCGAACTGGAATCGAGCTCAATCTCGGAAGCATCGGCAAGGGATACGCGCTGGATCGCGCGGCGGAAGTGCTGGCCGCGGGCGGAATGCACGATTTTCTGTGGCATGGCGGTCAGAGCAGCATCCTGGCCCGCGGATCCCATCGAGCACAGAGCGGCGGCGGCTGGTTGATCTCGATCGGAGATCCGCTGCGGCCGAGGAAGACGCTCGCGCGCATCCGCTTGCGCAATCGGGCCTGTGGC
This sequence comes from Pirellulales bacterium, assembly GCA_041748435.1. Taxonomy (GTDB): domain Bacteria; phylum Planctomycetota; class Planctomycetia; order Pirellulales; family JBGTDH01; genus JBGTDH01. The sequence goes on along the minus strand of JBGTDH010000476.1, from coordinate 5,793 downwards.
ACGTCGGGCAGCGGCGCGCAGTTCTTCCGGCACGAGGGTAGACGGTTCGGGCATATCCTCGATCCGCGCACCGGTTGGCCCGCAGAGGGCGTCTTGTCTGCCACCGCGCTGGCGCCCACGGCGGCCCAGGCCGATGCCTTGGCCACTGCGTTCTATGTAATGGGACCGGTCGCAACGATTGCGTTCTGCCAGAGCCATCCCGAGATCGCCGCCGTACTCACTTGTCCACGGTCCGGGCACGCCGGGGTGGAGCTCGTTACCGCCGGGTTAGGCCCCGATGAGTTGGTGCGGGAAAGTCCGGATTAATGGCCGCGGGCGGATAGTCTGCTGGCAAGCTGCGTAATTGGCCGATTGCCAAGTTGCGCCGTGGCACACATTTCGCCTCAACGGTTGGGGCCTGGATCGCGTAGGATGAGGGGGTCGGCCTCGCCGGTGAGGTGCAAAACGGCTAACTCACCTGCAATCGCCTCCTTACAACCGCTAAAATGCGAACGACTTGAAATTCACGTCCGTTCGTTCGATGGTTACATGCCCGACTGGATTACCCATCTTTCGTATGTCGGCATCGTGCTCGTGCTCATTCTCACGGGCGCAGGTCTGCCGATTCCCGAAGAGGTGCCCGTCATTGCCGCGGGCGTAGCAAGTCACAGCGGCCAGATGATCCCGTGGCTGGCTCTGTTGTGCTGCATCATGGGCGTCCTGATCGGCGACTTGATTCTGTACGCGGTCGGTTATCACTTTGGCCGCAGCCTGCTGAACGAATATCACTGGTTCTCGCGCAGCCTGACGCCCGAGCGCGAGAAGCAGATCGAGTGGCTGATTGCCCGGCACGGCTGGAAAGTGTTTCTTGTGGCCCGGCTGCTGGTCTTCATTCGCTCCCCCGTCTACGTGACGGCCGGCATCTTGCACATTCCCTTTCGGCGGTTTCTGGCGATCGATGCATTCTGCGCCACCATCGTCGTCAGCTTTTTCTTCGGCCTGAGCTATGCCTTTGCCGCCCACGTAGACACCGTGTGGAAGTGGATCCACAGCTCGCAATATGCAATCACAATTCTCGTGATCCTGGCGGGCGTGGGCATTGGCATCTGGTTTTTCATTCGCCGCCGGTTGCGTCGCGGGTTGGACGGAGCGGCGCCTCCCAGCCACGAGAAAAGCGGCGCGGAGCGCCTGTCCGAGCCGACGGCCGAACGCGGCACGGCATAGTCTGCTTCTGAGGATGCGCGTGAAGGTAACAACGTATTACCTGCAGATGCTCGCTCGTCCGGCGAACCCCGCAGCGCCGCCAAAAGCTGGAGTATCGGTCGTCCGTTCTCAACGGCCCACGGTTGCCTGGCATCGCTATCTGTATGATGCCGTGGGGCGGAACTACGACTGGACCAGTCGCCGGAAGCTCTCCAATCCAGAACTCGCGGCTATCCTCCACGATCCTCGGAATGAACTGCACGTGCTGATGGTGGAGGGCGTGCCGGCGGGCTTTGCCGAATTGGATCGACGCCTGGCAGACGAGATCGAACTCGTGCAGTTCGGTCTGATGCCGGAATTCATCGGCCAAGGACTGGGGAAGTGGTTCCTGCAATGGACCGTCGACAAAGCCTGGAGTTACGCCCCGCAGCGATTCTGGTTGCACACCTGCACGAAGGACCATCCGGCGGCGCTGCCCAACTATTTCCGGGCGGGATTCGTCTGCTACCGCGAAACGGTCGCCGAGCAACAGTCCTTGAGAGTCGAAGCCGTCATCGAAACCGGCATCTATGTCGACGACCTCGACGCCGCCGAGGTTTTCTACAGCACGTTCCTGGGGCTCAAGGTCCTCGGGAGGGAGGAGGGCCATCACGTCTTCTTTCAAGTGGGCGATGCCAACGTGCTCTTGGCCTTCGTCCCGGAGGCCACGCGCAAGGGAGAGTTCCTCCCGCCGCACGGCGCCTCGGGTCCGGGCCATTTTGCCCTCGGCATCCTGCAACAAGACCTGGAGGCTTGGCGTCAACGCTTGAACGGGCAGGGCATCTCGCTGGAGCAGGAAGTGACATGGCCGCGAGGCGGCCAGTCGTTGTACTTCCGCGACCCGGCCGGCAACCTGGTGGAACTAGTCACACCCGGCCTATGGGGCCTGCCCAGCGGCGCGTAAGAGATGCGGACGAAGAAACATTGGGGGCAGCGGGGATCGTTGCTATAATGCCGGTCCCGCCACAATCTGCTTTGAGGGGTCCCGCATGTTGACGTTGCTTTCGGATGCCGGCCGGTTTTGCGATGGTCTGTCGCGACGCTCGTTCTTGTCGATCGGCAGTCTGGCGATGGGTGGCCTCACGCTGCCGCAACTCTTGCAGGCGGAGCAGCGCGCGGGAGTTGGCCGATCGCATAAATCGGTCATTATGGTCTACCTGTCGGGCGGGCTGGCACATCAAGACAGCTTCGATCTGAAGCCGGACGCGCCCGCGGAAGTGCGGGGAGAGTTCAATCCCATCGCCACCAAGATTCCCGGCGTCGAAATCTGCGAGCTGCTTCCGAAGACGGCCGGCGCGATGGACAAGATCGCCATCCTACGGTCTCTCGTCGGTCAGCGGGACGAGCATACGAGCTTTCAGAATCTGACCGGCTTCCCCATGAACGAGAGCCTGCGGGAAGGCAAGCCCAACCTGGGGTGCGTGGTGTCGCGCGTGCAGGGGCCGACCGATCCGCTGGCGCCGCCGTTTGTCGATCTGTTCCCCGTGATGCAGCATAAGCCTTATAACAGCCCGGGGGCGGGCATGCTCGGGACGCGGCACGCCTCGGTGACGGCAGACGGCGAAGATCTGGCCAGCATGAAGCTGCGGTTCGTCACGTCGGCGCGGCTGGAAGATCGCAAGCGGCTGCTGGCCAGCGTCGACCAGTTCCGCCGCACAGTCGATGCCACCGATCTGAGCCGGGCCGATTCCATGTACGAGCGCGCGTTCGATGTGCTCGCCACCAGCAAACTGGTCGAGGCGCTCGATATCGAGCAAGAGGATCCCGCGCTGCGCGAGCGGTACGGCAAAGGCTCGTCCAAGCATCAGGGAGACGGCGCCCCGCTGTGGAACGACCAGCTCTTGGCGGCCCGCCGGCTGATCGAAGCCGGCGTGCGGTGCGTTACCGTGGCCTACGGCTTCTGGGACACGCACGGCAATAACTTCAAATCGCTCCGCAAGAATCTTCCCACCTTCGATTTGGGCGTCTCGGCCCTGGTGGAAGACATCTACGCGCGGGGAATGGACCGCGATTGCACCGTCGTCGTCTGGGGTGAGTTTGGCCGCACGCCCAAGATCAACAAAGACGCCGGCCGCGATCATTGGGCGCGCGTCAACGGCGCGCTGCTCTCCGGAGGCGGCATGCGCGTGGGCCAGGTAATTGGCTCGACCGACAAACTGGCCGATTCCGCCCGCGACCGCCCAATCCACTATCAAGACTTGCTGGCCACGGTCTACCACAACCTGGGCATCGATCCCCACGAATTGGTGCGAGACATCTCCGAGCGCCCTGTTCCCATCCTTCCCGGCAGCGCCCGCCCGGTCCGCGAGCTGATCTGAATCGCACTAGGCGGCCAACCTCCCAACTTTGGCACGCCGACCGACTCCCTCCTGACACTGGATTCGTATCATTCGGTCCTCCGGCACACCGCCGAATGAACACAGAATGAATAGTTTGGGTAATTTAACAGATTCTGCCAAGATGGGCGTTATTAACAGGATACCTGCACCTGGATCTCGCTCCCCGATGAGCCGCCGGGGCTGGGCCAAGTCACTTGCCGTTGAGTTCGTTGATAATCTGGATGACGCCGGGGTGAGTTTCGCGGAGCTTGACGGCTTCCAGATCGCGGCGGAAGGCGGTGCCCCGGCTGTTTTGCGCGCGAGCCGAGCGACACCGGGCGCGGGCGTCGGCTTGATAGTGGATCTGGGAGTCAAGGTTGCGGCCGCAAGCTGCTTTAGACGATTACCCGCGCGGCTTGGGGACTACCGAGCCTTACGTATATTGTCCGGGCCATCGCGCTCAATCGACTCGCTGCGAATCGCTGAGTTGATGGCGGACCTGAATGCGGCCTGAATGTCTTTCCCTGTGCGGCGAAATCCGAGTTGGCGCGCTGCGGCCATGATGGCTTCACCCCGTGTCAGCCAAGTTGAACCGATTGCCGCCAAAAGTATCTTGACCAGTTGCTCCCGAGTGTATTCGTCAATGGATCGACGCGAGAGGGAGTAACTGCCGCTATCGTTTTGTAGAATGCCCCGCAATACGGCGGTAAACAGATCTTTCACCAATTGCTCGCGAACGCGCGATCCGACACGCCGTATAGACAAGGCTTGGGCCACCTCGCGAATGGCCTGCTCGCGATCCCGTGCGCCGCCCGCGGAAAACACCGCACGAATCGTACCCATGACTTCATTTCGATCGATCTCGTCAATCGACCGCGCAGCCATGTCTTCGGGCACGCTGTCGGAATCGATGCTTACTTCTCGCTCGCGGGGCACTTCGATGGGGTTGTCTGTCGCTTCCTGATCCTGACGACTACCACTGCGAGGCAAGAGTTCGATTGCCTCCGGGCCCGCCCGATAGCCAGCGTTCGCTCGGGCTTTCCGAATCTCTTCCGCGAGCTCTGGCAGATGCGGCTCAAGCCAGCCCGGATCGTTACCGGTGAAAAGAGTAACCTTCCACAGCCGCAATCGTTCGCCACGCGCGCCGACTTCAAGAGAGCGCACCGCCGCGCAGCGGTAATAGAAATTGACCACTCGACGAACGAATCTTTCCCACTTGATGGGATCTCCCGCGTCCTCTCCCGTCGGGACGCGCGGGCGCGTCGACGTGGTGGCCGCCTCCGTTAACCCTGTCCGGTTTTTGCGAAAGTCAATGGTATCGGTCTGCTTGAGACCGTTGCACGTATTGCAAAGCGTCTGCAAATTGTCAGGATCGTGCTCGGGCCTCGAATATCGCGGGGTAATGTGATCGATTTGTAGTTGCCGGGTGGAATGACAGCACAGGCACCGATTTCCGTCGCGGTCGCGGACCTCCTCGATCGTCAATTCATCGACGACCTGATCCGGCAAAGGTTCGGGGTTAACGAACACTGGTACGCTTGCGGCTGAATCCGCTCCCAGACGGCGAGCGTCAATCGTACGTTCCACGCATGAGCTAAGGTGCGCTCGGAATTGCTCGTAGTGATAGTACAGGGCCTTCCAGAAGCGATCCGGCCTGGCGAACTCCCGCCGTAGTTCCTCGTCTGTTGCGCGGGGACCAAGATCGCGATCGATGAACGCTCCGGCAATCTGATCGAGGTTGTGCGCCAATCGCGCTTCGAAGGGGAAGAACCGGGGCAACTCACCTTCGTTCTGGGCAACATGCCGCGCGATCGCAAACAAGTCGGAAGTGAGACTGTCGCCGACCTGAGCGGTGCCCGCGAAGAACTCGTCCTTCCAACGACTAAGGATCTCAAGCACGTCATCCAATGACACTTCCGGGTCGACAAAGCTCTGGATGTCCGTAGTTCCAAGGCGATCCATCAGTCGTCGGAAACTCTCGTCTTGACCCTCGAACACGAGGACCAGTTGTTGCACGATCTCGCGATCGTCGGAGCCTGCGACGGCGGTTTCGAATTCAACTTGATACCAGCCTGTTGGCAACAGGCGCAGGAACGGGTCGACCGCCACTAGCCCTTGAACAAGCGTACTCTCTCAGGGAGTAGCGGAGGGTGGCGTAAAAAACTCGAAATCCTTCGGCGTTTTGCGGGGTTTCATGGGTGTTGGTTCCAAACCACCCCACGAGCGCGAAAGGGATTTCGAGTGAAGCCAATTA
>JBGTDH010000475.1:0-3591 GCA_041748435.1 Pirellulales bacterium | reverse complement strand
GCACGCGAGCGGATTTGACTTTCAACATGGCATCACCTCCTGGCCAGCGGATTCCCTTCCCTCTCACTGCAATCCAGCGAGCAGCGGAAATCGAACTGCCCCATCATGCCATATTGCCTATAATCGCGCAATCGCCCTGGTATCGCTTGGAGCTCTGCTAAGTCGACAACTTGTCGTGACACCTGAATACGCGATTAGCGTTGTCTGCACAGGGTTACACTTGCTAAATGCTTTGGAGCAAGCACCTCGAAGGTGGATTGCGCTCCCACAACTTGTGTCTGAGGCGATATCAATATTAACGCCAAATGCGGCCACGAAGCTGAACGTGGCAACGCGTATCACGCTCATCGAGTATGAAGGTGTCTTGCTTGTACTACGTCAATTGTGGTCCACTCAATGCGTTGTTGGGGAACTGGATTTGGCAATGGACGAAGCCGCGTCCACTCTATGCATAGCAGGTCATTTTCGGTCTGACGTAAGGCACGAGCATCAAGCACTGTTGTTCGCAACCTGGAGTTTGTATGATTTTGGCGAGTCCGGATTTCACGTTCAGCAGACCGACAAGCGCTTTGAGATTCGGATTTGTTTTCCGGCTGCAGTGAGCGTTGGGGCACGAGGCATTAGCGATGAAAGCGAGCGTGAGCTAGTTCCGAGCAATTCGCGCGAAGTGGACGGGGCGCGTGCTGCATTGCACGAGATCAAGAATCGAATGATCGCATGTCCAAGTTCATGGACGACCGAGTTGCATGCCTGCACAACAAACTTTAAGGATGCTGTAAAGGTCTTGCGCCCTCCAGAGATTCAGCGAGTTAAACTGTCGTTGGTCACGGTCGTTCTTGAGGAGGCACTGGCGAACGCGAATGCGACATACGACACGGGGGCCGTCGCTGACATCATCTCCGACGAGGGCGTCGGATATTTAGACATCGATATGCTTAGAACGATTGTGACCAACCTAGCGGACAATGCCGCGCGCTCGGCCTCAGAGACCGAAAGCCGGGGATGGAGAATTGAGGCCTTTATTGACTCATCAAGCATTGAGGTATTTGTGGACAACTCATGTAGAAACGCTTCGGTGGCAAGGGAGTACATTGAATCAAATATGGCCCGTTCGACTTCAGTGCGGGGCAGCGGTCTAGGCGTACGAATGACAAGGCGGCTCGTCGAAAAGTTGCTTGGAAGCATCGAGTATGATTACGAAGCGGATCGAGTAATTTGCCGGATGACAATTCCCGTATGTGCGTCGATGTGCGTTCAATTGGTGTGTTCCTGAAATGAAGCAACGGAACGGAGACGAAACAATGGGGACACCGAAATGGGTTGAGCGAAACATTGAAGTTCCGGCCTGATGACGGTGCAGACGTGCCGGGAGCCGGGATTTGGCATGCAGATCAACTCCACAATGGGGTGAGAAAAAGAGAAAAAAAGAGAGAAAAGAAAAAGAGGCGGGTACATTTTCAAGGGGGTCAATGGAGCATAACTTTCATTCCGCCATCTTTGGACGGCCGCGGGGGCGGAGCGTGGATTCCAAATCCAGATGCCAAGCCGTGTGTGACCCACGCGTCGCTGCCGAACGGTCTGCCACGTTCTACGCTCTTTCGCGGCGACAGGAGTTCCACCTCCGTCTCCGGCTCAATCACACGCTTCCGCCACTGGCGCGGTGTGGGCACGGGCCACGCACTCAGAATTGCCCCGATCGTCCGGGGTGCCGGATTCCCGCAGCAGAGACTTGACGGGGCCAGTCGCCAGCATCGTTCACGCGATTTGCCCGTAACGGATTGCGTTCCACGTACCGAACCACTTGCAGGAAATGCTCGTCAGCCTCGATCGGGAACGACTTGAACCGGCCTTGGTGGACATGGCCGTAACCCACCCGGTGGCGATTCCGCTGCCAGCGGGCGGCATGCGTCACCTGTCAGTCGCTGAAAGAAAGCAGCCAGTTGTCCGTCCGACTCCGGAAGAGGGACAGCAATTCCGCGACGCGCTGGCACGCTGCAACATCGCGCATCCGCCGCGTTGATCGGCATGCCCACATCGGCGAAGGCTGCTTGGGTCTGGAGCCATTCCGCCTGCTGCTGAACGATGCTCGTTTTGCCGACATCCCCATGTACCTGGAGACGGCCAAGGGGATGCGAGATGGTGAAGACCTTGATGTAATGAATCTCCGCACGCTGCGAGGGTTGTGCGAAGAAAGGATGAAGGATGAAGGATGAAGGATGAAGCAATCAACTCTCCGGTTCATCCTTCATCCTTCATCCTTCATCCTTCCTGACTCGGCTCCATGAAAAAGGACCCCACGCCGTGAGATTGACCAAGTCCAGCCGCATCCTGGTTGTCCTGTCACTGCATGCGATCTTCTCGACGGCACTGTTCGCCGAAGGCATCTCGGCCGAGGAGCAGCGGATTGTCGACTACATTGACGCGCACTCGGACGAGGCCGAAGCGCTGGTCGCCAAGGTCGTGAGTATCGAGAGTCCCACGGAAGACCTGCCCGGCGTCAACCAGGTGGGCATGGTGTTCAAGAAGGAGTTCGACTCGCTGCGGTTCGCCAGCCGCTGGATCAATATGCCGCCGGAGATGAAGCGGGCGGGCCATTTGATCGCCGAGCAGGCCGGAACCAAGGGACGCCGGATCCTGTTGCTGGGTCACCTCGACACGGTGTTAAGCGGAGAGCGGTTCCGGCGCGAGGGTCTCCGGGCGTACGGCAATGGCGCTTGCGACATGAAAGCCGGCAACGTGGTGGCGCTGTTTGCCTTGAAGGCGCTGCACGCCACGGGCGCGCTGGCCGACACGCGCGTGATTGTGCTCTTCACCGGCGACGAGGAGGACGCGGGCAGTCCTGTGGAAATCAGTCGGGGCGATATGCTGGATGCCGCTCGGCGCAGCGATCTGGCCCTGAGCTTCGAGAACGGCGGCAGTCACGTGGCCACGGTCGCGCGTCGCGGCAGCAGCGACTGGACCTTGGAGGTGACGGCCAAAACCGGGCACTCCTCTCAAATCTTCAAACCGAGCATGGGTCACGGGGCGATCTTGGAAGCCGCGCGCATTCTGCATCAATTCCATGAGGAACTGCGAGGCGACAAGTACAAGTACCTGACCTTCAATCCCTCGCTGATCTCCGGCGGCACCGAGGTCGATGCCGGCGAAGCAGCCATCGCCGCGCGCGGCAAAACCAATGTGGTTCCCGCCAAGGTGGTCGTCCGTGGCGACCTGCGGTTTATCAGCGAGGAGCAGAAGGAAACGGCCCGGGAAGTGATGCGGCGAATTGCCTCGCAAAGCCTTCCCGGATCTGCGGCCAAGATCAGCTTTGTCGATGGCATTCCGTCGATGCCTCCCACCGAGGGCAACTATGCCCTGCTGACGCAGCTCGACGCGGTCAGCCGGGAATTGGGTTTTGGCAAGGTGGAGGCTCTGGACCCAGGAGAACGCGGCGCCGGGGACATCTCGTTCGTCGCCCACCTGATTCCCGGCCTCGATGGCTTAGGCGCTACTGGCGGCAACGCCCATGCGCGGGGCGAATACGTCGATCTCGAAACACTGCCGCGGCAGATTAAACGTGCGGCCGTGCTGATCTACCGGCTGACGCGCTGA
>JBGTDH010000474.1:0-2948 GCA_041748435.1 Pirellulales bacterium | reverse complement strand
TGTAGCGGCCCAGCATGATGTTCGCGGGCTTGATGTCGCGATGCACGATGCCGCGGTTGTGGGCATAGGCAATGGTATTGCACACGGAGATGAACCGGCTGAGCAACTGATGCCGCACCAGCGGTTTGCTTTCCGTATCTTCTGCGGCATTGTGATAACGCTCGATGGCGGCATCCAGCGTCTCTCCCCGGATGAAGCGCATGGCATAGAACGGCCGGCCCGTGGCCGTGCGCCCCATGCCATAAACGGGCACCACGCCGGGATGCTCCAGCCGTCCGGTGACTTCCGCCTCGACCAGGAACTGCTGCAAGCTCTCCGGCAAACCGGCATGATGATCGTCGATAAATTTCAGGGCCACGTCGCGATGCATCCGCTCATCGTGACCGACGCAGACGATGCCCAACCCGCCGCGATCGAGAAAATGCACCATTCCGTAGCGGGACTCGATCGTCAGATCGGCCTGGATATCGGAATCCATCTGCACCTGGGTCTTCTCGCCCGTCCAGGTGCGTCCCTTGGTGTCCAACCAGCGATCCATTTGCGCGAGCTTTTCGATCTGCTGGCGCATCTCCGGCAATAGCTGCGGGCACTCTGCGCACAGCGCCTCCGGCGTGAGCGTCTCTCCCCGCTCGCGTGCTTCTTCCCACCGCGACAAGAGCTCTGCAAGTTGCGCGTCGAGAGCCATACGTAATGCATGCGCCACAAGGGCTATATAGATTGACAACCTGCCGTAGTGACAAGTAGCTTAGTGTAGCAAGTCCGGGCCTTTTCCGGTCCCAGTCTCATCGCATCTTTCTTACCGAGGTCGCATTATGGGTCTTCCGTTTCGACAGCCCGCCCGACGTCCGGCGTTCACGCTGGTGGAGCTGTTGGTCGTGATCGCCATCATTGGCATCTTAATCGCCCTGCTGCTTCCCGCGGTGCAAGCCGCCCGCGAAGCGGCCCGTCGCTCGCAGTGTGCCAACAACCTCAAGCAGATAGGGTTGGGCGTGCAGAATTACCATGATGTGCGGAAAGCTTTACCGCCCGTCCGTATCGCGGGTGGGATGGGGTGGTCGACCTTTTTCGTGCTGATCTTACCGTATATGGAGCGGGATGCCGCCTATGAGCTGTTTAGAATTAATGAGTCTTACCGGGTGCAGGCGCCGGCCGCCCAACAAGTGCAGATCGACACCTACTTCTGTCCGAGTCGTCGCCGGCCACTTGGCTTGAGCAAAGCGGAAGGATGGGAAGTGAACGTAACCACATTACCCCCGCAGTATCCAGTCATGGCGAACGCCTCTCAGCAACGGTTCTCTGCCTTGAATAATCCCATCGGGGCAGTCGGAGACTATGCCGCGTGCGTGGGCGATATGCAAGGCACACCGCAGAACCCGAACGCGCAAAACTGGTTCAACGTCAACAGCAATGGCCCAATTATCATCGGAACGACCGTCCCGGTTATCGGCACGGGCACCGCTGCCACTACGGTGCTCACGAGTTGGAAAAGCAACACCACGCTGGCAGACATTCTGGACGGCACGTCCAACACATTTCTGGCGGGTGAGAAGCACGTCCCCGATTGCTGCCTGGGTCGACCCTATGTGGGCGATGGGCCGATCTACAGCGGCGCCTGGACGTCGTTCGCCGGTCGCATCTGCGGCACGGAAGACCCGTTGGCCAAGGGGCCGAGCGACCTGACACCCAGTGCCGGTATCGTGGATGGCATTTATGCTCGACGGTTTGGGAGCTGGCACCCGGGGATTTGCCAATTTGTCTTCTGCGACGGCAGTGTCAAGATGGTCCGGTCTTCTATCTCCACCACAACACTGAAATTCCTCGGTGCGCGGAAGGATGGCCAGGCCGTCACCAATCTGCAGTAGTCCATTCCAGAACTTCACTCGGTTCGTTGAACTCATGCGATTCTTTGCGCTTCTGCTGTTGGCCGTTGCCACGGGTTGTGGGACGGGCGTCTATCCTGTGGATGGCAGGGTCAATTGGACCGACGGCGCCGCCGCTACGGAGTTGGCCGGCGCCCAGGTCGTGTTCGAGCAGCAAGCGGCGAACACCACAGCCCGTGGAACAATTCTCCCCGATGGCACGTTTCACATAACCACCAACACGCCGGACGATGGCGCGGTGCCGGGCGAGCATAAAGTGGCCATCATTGAAGTGGGCCGCAAATCACTCGATGGGCCCGACGGAACCAATATTGCTCCGGGAGTGATCAATCCTCGCTTCTACTCCATCGACACGTCCGGTTTAACGGCGTCGATCAAGCCCGGGACCAATCAGATCACGTTGATTGCCGAGCGGAACAAGGCCCCTTAGGCTGTCGATTCGCACGCGCGTGCCGCCATGTCTTGCTGCACGAGGTCGGAGGTCACGGCGCCAACGCGCTCCAGCGTCTGGATAATGCATTGCAGCGCCAGAATGACATCGGTCGTGGTGATGATTCCGCAGGCCCGCTGGGCCTGAACCACCGGCAGGCAACTGATGCGGCGGCGCACCAGCAGCGTCAGCGCGGCCGAGAGCGGCGTCTCGGGTTCCACCGAGAGAGGCTCCTTGGTCATGATGTCGGCCGCGGTCTTGCCGGTGCGACTCAGCAAGTCCCGATCGCTGATAATGCCCAGCAGTTGTCCCAGGGAGTCGGTGACCAGTAGATGATGGATGCCCTTGGCGGCCGCGCGTTGCTTCAGATCCTCCACGCAATCCGTGGGGCGAATGGTCTCCAGCCGTTGCGTCATGAGATGCCCGGCCGTCATCTGGCTGCGGAGCACGACGTCGGAGTTCGAGGACAAATACCGGAGCATGCTCTGACGCTTGTCGAACAGGTTATCGAGCGGCGTCGGGGGTTCCGCCGCCACTTCTTCCTGTACCGTTGCACCTGCTTCTGACTTACGTACAGGAGCAAAGCGGCAGGCCACCAGTCCGATCGAAGACACCAAGAGGACCAGCGCCAGGGTTAC
>JBGTDH010000473.1:0-2952 GCA_041748435.1 Pirellulales bacterium | reverse complement strand
CGGGCTGGCCAACGAGAGCGCCCTTCGACTACCTCCCGCGACCGGACGCGGTCAGCCGGCGCACGAGGCGGAGGGCGTGCCCGTGATGGTGAAGATTCATTACATGGTGGGCAACCACGATTGGTTTTTTCATCTTCCCGGCGCCAGCTACGATGCGTTGCGGGAGACAGTGGTGCGGCACATGGGTTTGTGCAATCGGCCGAGCGAGCCGTTTGCGCACATTCCGGCGGAGAGCGATGAGCTGCTCGATGCGCAGCGGCGGCATCGCGTGTTTGCCCGTCATGGCGACGTGTACGATCCGTTCAATTTCGAGGGCGATCGGGATACCAGCAGCCTGGGCGACGCCATCGTGATCGATTTGTTGAATCGATTCTCGTCGGAAGTGGAGACCGAGCTGACCGGCGATCTGCCGGACCATACGCTGGCTGGTTTGCGGGAGATCGACAACGTGCGGCCTTCCCTATTGGTGCCGATCTGGGTGGATGGGCTGCTGGAGCGCACGATTGCCTTCCCTTCGCTGCGGAAACGCGTGAAGAAGGTGTGGGATCGATTGACCGACGAGTTCCTGGAATTGAAGTTCGTGCGCGAGCGGGACACTTGGAATCCGAACGATCTGGTGGATAATCTGCAGCGGGCGTTGAAGTTCAGCCAGCAGGTGTCGACCGGTTGGGCCAGCAACCTGGTGGCCTGGATGCACGAGATGTGCGGCGGGGGCGAGGGGTCTTATTATCGCCACGCGCTGGCCGAACAGGATTTCCGCAACCGGCGGGCCATGCATATCATTTATGGACACACGCACGACGCGGAATGCACGCCGCTGGATGCGAGCCATGTGGATGGCAATGTGTTGAATCAGTCGTACTTTAACTCCGGGACGTGGCGGCGCGTGTTGCGTCAGACGATGTTGGCGCCCCAGGAACACGAGTTTATTCCGGCCGACGTGATGACGTATCTGGCGTTTTATCGGGGCGACGAGCGCGGCGGCCGATCGTTCGAGACCTGGTCCGGCACGCTGGGCATGTGCCCGGCCGATTCGGCCGTGCATCGCATCGACAAGCCTATGGAGACCTCCGCCTATGGCCACGCTGTTTCCGCACCAGGAGTACCGATCAACGCTCCCCACTTCGCCACACAGCCTGCAAAGAGCGTGCAAGTGCCCATCCGCCGAAACCGCTGATTTTGCGGCTCGCATGCAGTCTGTGGGCGAAGCGCTGCGGCAAGGTCAGGTGGCGGCGGTATATCTGTCGCATGGCACGTTTGCGGGCAACGACGCCTTCGGCCTGCTGGGCGAGCTGGGCCGGCTGTTTCCTACCGCCAGCGACGCCCTGCGCCGCGTGATCAAGGACCTCGTCGATGCCGCCTCCGCCGATGTGGGCAACTACACGGGCCATTATGCAGAACTGTTTGAGCAGGCGATCAACGACGGGCTTCCCGATCCGTACATTCCGGTGCGCCGGTTCAACTGGTCGAGCGAGAACAACCATATTGGCCGGGCCGACGGCGCCGTGCGGCTGATCGATGAGCTGCTCAATCTCAACCTGCCGGCCGGGCAGCGTGTGATGCTGTGGGGTCACAGTCATGCGGGCAACGTCTTCGCGCTGATGAGCAACCTGCTGGGGTCCGATCGCGCGGCGCGGCAGGAATTTTTCGAGGCGGCCAAGGTTTACTATCGCTGGCCGCTGGTGGGCTGCATCGATATTCCGCTGTGGCGTCGCGTGCGCGAAACGCTGTTGGGCGAGGATGCGCCGCTGGGCGACACGCCGCTCGATATCGCCACCTTCGGGACGCCCATCCGTTACGGTTGGAGTCCGCGGGGCTTTGCGCGGCTGATGCACTTTATCAATCATCGGCCGGTGGAGGGGCAGCCGCCGTACCTGGCGCCCTTTCCGCCCGTATTGGAGCGGGTGCTCAATGCCATCGACGGCGACTACGTGCAGCAATTTGGAATCGCCGGCACGAACTTCATGCCCAGCATTTTTTCGTGGCGTTCGTGGTGGGCGGATAGCCGCCTGAATCGTCTGCTGCAGCCGACGCAGGCCAGCTACGATCCGCGGGAGCGATTTCGCACGGGCGCGCGGGTTCCCGACATGGGGGAGACGCTGCTGGTGGATTACGGGCTTCCCGGCGGCACGCTGGGACAGCACTTTGCCGGACACGCCGTTTACACCAAAACGGAATGGCTCCTGTTCCACGGAGAGGAAGTGGCCAACCGCTGGTACGGCCGCATCCCGCGCCGTGCGGCGTCAACGTAGCCGCGTGAATGCGAGGAGCCTATGAGCCAGCAGACGTTCATCTTCGGGATCGGGACGGGACGTTGTGGCACGCTTTCGTTGGCGAAATTGCTCTCCCAGCAGCCAGACACGAATGTGACGCACGAGCAGTTGCCGCTGCTGCCTTGGCGGCCCCCGGCAAGCGCGGCCGGCATCGCCCAGCGCATGAGTCGCATTCGCCGTTCCCGTAGCGAGACGTTCATCGGCGATGTAGCCTCGTTCTATCTGCCCTATGTGGAAGATGCCCTCCGAATTGACCCCATGCTGCGAGTCGTCTGCCTCCAGCGCCCCAAACAGGAGGTCATCACCAGCTTCTGCCAATGGCTGGACAAGGTGCATTCCTTGCCCACCAACCACTGGGCGGAAGCGCCGGCCCCCGGCTGGCATCACCACCCGCAGTGGACCCGCATCTTCCCTCAGTACGATCTCGTCGACCGTGAGCAGGGCATCGGCCGATATTGGGACGAATACCACCAACTCGTCGATCAGTTCGTGCGACGCTACCCCGCTCAGATCCGCGTCTTTCCCACCGACGACGCTTTGAACACGCCGCGCGGGCTCGCGGATCTGCTCACGTTCGTCGGTATACCCAGCGAGCGACAAAACCTGGACGCGCGCCGCCACGACAATCGCTCCAGCGATGCGCCGCAGCGGCAACCGCGTCCGGAGGGCTTCGCCTCCC
>JBGTDH010000472.1:0-2686 GCA_041748435.1 Pirellulales bacterium | reverse complement strand
GGGGCCTCCTTGCCGGTAGGGTATGGTTCTTCACACACACCCATTGTCCTGCCACAAGAGGCCCCTTTTGTCACGCTCAACTCATGCTAGCGATGCTAGCTGGCCGCACCCACCGAGCGGAACACCGGTTGCGCCCATTCGGAACAACCCATATGTCGCGCCTTGCGTGGCGGCGATTGACGGCGGCGGTGCGTGCGCCACTCTTGCGGGATTGCCCGCGGGGGGGATAAGGTAAACAATAGCAGGGGCGCTTGCGCAACCACGTTACGGCTGCCTTCTAGTCGCTCCCATGTCTGGCTAGCCTCTTGCGGCGAGGTGGTTCGATTGATGTTGGCCTATCTGGTCATTCGCGAAGGCGTTAAGTGGACCGATGTTTTCCGGCTTGTGCCGGGACAGACGTTCTCGATCGGCCGCGCACCGAACAACCATATCATCCTGCAGGATGACCGCTGTAGCCGTAACCATTGCGAAGTGTACCTCAATGGCGAGGAATGGCGCGTTCGCGATCTGGGAAGCCGCAACGGCACCAACGTGTCCGATGGCCTGATCGACGGCGAATACACGCTCGAGGCGGGCGATATTATTCGCATCGGCCGCTCGCAGTTGAAGTTCGTTCACGATCTGGCACAGGCCTTCCCGGAATCGCCCGGCGGCACGCTCGACCTGACCAGCGAATCCAAGAACGGCGAGTCTGCTTCGCCCGATCCGGATGAAATGACCATCCAGGAACCCACGACGATCATGCATCGTCGCGGGCAGACGAAATTCTTCAAGCTGCAAGAGGAAGAGGAAGTCGCCGACATTCCCAAGGTGGGCCGCGCCGCCGCCAAGCTCTGTCGCCTGGCCTTCGAGCTGGCCAAGAGCCAGGATGTAAAGACGGTGGCCGAGTTGGCGCTGGAGGGCGTGTTCGAAGAGGTGGGCGTCGATGCCGGCGCCGTGCTGCTCCTGCCGCGGGATTTTACGAAGGAACCCAAGGGCACGGAGCTGGAGAACATCGCCTCCCGCTCCACGACCAAGTTGCCGTACTATCCGATCTCCCCCTTCCTGGCCGCCACCGTGTTGCGGGAAGGAGAAGCGGTGCTGGCCCGCAATGTGATGGGAGACAGCAATCTCAGCCGGCGGGACAGCAAGGGCGAGATTCACGCCACAAGCGTGATCTGCGCTCCGATTCGCCGCGGCAAGAAAGTCTTCGGCGTGCTGCATCTCTACTCGACGGACAGCACGAAGACCCCCGATGCCGACGATCTGGAATTCACGTTGGCCGTGGCCGATACGGCGGCCGTGGCGCTGCACAACCTCAGCCGGCGTCAGGAGCTCACGGAAAACCTGATTCAGGTGCGCAGCGAGAACCTGCAGCTTCGCGAACGCCTGGGCGTGCAAAGCGAGATCGTGGGCAAGAGCCCGTTGATGGGGCGCATTGCGGAAGAGATCGCCCGCGCCGCCTCCAGCAAAGTCACGGTGCTCATTCACGGAGAAAGCGGCGTCGGCAAAGAGCTGGTGGCGCGGGCCGTGCATTACTCCAGTCCTCGGCGCAAAGGCGTGTTCGTGTGTCTTAACTGTGCAGCGCTCACGGAGAGCTTGTTGGAAAGCGAGCTGTTTGGTCACGAGAGGGGAGCGTTCACCGGCGCCACGGAGCGCAAGGTCGGCAAGTTCGAGGCGGCCCACAACGGCACCATCATGCTCGATGAAATCGGCGAGATGAGTCCCACCATCCAGGCGAAGTTCCTGCGCGTGCTGGAGGGGCATCCCTTCGAGCGCGTGGGAGGCAGCGAGCCCGTGAAGGTCGACGTGCGGGCCATTGCCGCCACCAACCGTGATCTGGAAAAGGAAGTGACGGAAGGCCGCTTCCGCCGCGATCTGTACTTCCGCCTGAATGTGCTGGCCATTCACGTGCCCGCGCTGCGCAAACGGCCGGAAGACATCCCGGAGCTGTGCTTATTTTTCTTGCAGCGGTTCATCAACGAGACGGGGCGCAAGATCAAGGGCTTTACGCCGCGGGCCATGGATCAGCTCGTGCGCTATCGCTGGCCGGGCAATGTCCGCGAGCTGCGCAACGTCATTGAGCGCGCCCTTGTGCTTTGTCAGCACGAGTACATCGATCAGGAAGATTTACTGCTCTCGAAGCTCTCGACCGCCGGCGACACGACGGAGTTGCCGCAGCCTTCGCAACAGTTTATTCCCGTCTCGCTGGACGAGATGGAGAAGCGGCACATTCTGGCGACGCTGAACGCCATGAGCTGGAACAAGAGCCAGGCGGCCAGCATTCTGGGCATCGAACGTTCCACACTCGACCGCAAGATCCGCCGCTACCAGATCGAAGAAGCGCCCCGCCGAGCCCGTTAAACCAGGATCACGCCATGAACGGACTTGACGCCCTGCAATCGGTTCAGTTCCTGACCCAAAAGGGTAAGCGTTTTGCCGTCGTCAGCGCCGAGGATTGGGAAGCGTTGGTGGAATGGTTGGAGACGATTGAGGACTCGCGCGTGGCAAAGCACGCCTACGCCACCTTGAGCAAAGCCAAGGGCAACCGCAAACGCGCCGGCTGGCTCCCCTGGGACGAAGTTAAGGGACAACTCGGGTGAGCTACTCTGTAGTTTCATCTTTCACCCTCAATCTATAACCCGTGCTTCTTGATGCAGGATGCCAGAGATCGGGTTATAGATTGAGGGTTATAGATATACAGATC
>JBGTDH010000471.1:0-8479 GCA_041748435.1 Pirellulales bacterium | reverse complement strand
CGCGCGACGAACTGCTGGCTGAACTCGCGCAGCAAGAAACCGGGCTGGCGGGCAAGCTCGTGACGCGGGAACAAATGGGACGGCTGGCCGATGCCTATCGCCGCCAAGGACGCCGCGTGGTGTTCACCAACGGCTGCTTCGATCTGCTGCACGTCGGACACGTAACCTACTTGCAGCAGGCGGCGGCGCTCGGTGATGTTCTCGTCGTGGGCATCAATAGCGACGCCAGCGTGCGGGCAATCAAGGGTCCGCAGCGGCCCATTTACGATCAGCAGGTGCGCTCCGCCATGCTGGGAGCGCTGGATTGCGTCGATCATGTGCTGATCTTCGACGATGCCACACCGCACGCGCTGTTGTGGGCCATTCGCCCGGAGGTGCTGGTTAAAGGGGGAACTTACACACCGGGCGAAGTGATAGGGCGTGAAGTGGTCCAAGCCTATGGTGGCCGCGTCTGTGTGGCCGGCATGGTGGAGGGAGTTTCGACCACGGCCATTGTGGGCGAAGTGCGGCAAAGGGGGCTGGCGTGCCGCACTGGCTGACGCAACTGGGGTTTGTGCTGGCCTGCCTGACGATTCCCATCTTCTGGGGTTGGGCCGTAAACCTGCTGTTCGTTCGTTGGTCGGTCCGACATCGCAGGCGGCGTCACGCAGAGAATGATGACGACGATCCGAGCTTCAGCGATTATCAGATCTGAGTACTGAGTACGGGGTAACGAGTAACGAGTACCGAGTACTGAGTACCGAGTAGTGAGTACTGGGTACTATCGATACCGATGGATGGCGAGAGCGGCTACAACCGCACGACGGCGGAACCCCAAGTCAGCCCTGCGCCGAAGGCCAGCATGATGACAATATCGCCCCGCTTCACGCGACCGCTGCTGCGGGCTTCGTCCAAGGCAATGGGCACGCTGGCCGACGACGTGTTGCCGTACTTCTGAATGTTGACGAAGAACTTCTCCGCCGGCAGGTCCAGCTTGCCCCTGGCTGCCTCGATGATGCGCTCGTTCACCTGATGCGGGACAATCAGGGCCACGTCGTCTTTGGTCAGGCGGCAGGCGCGCATCGACTCTTCGACCAGCTCGACAAATACCGTCGTGGCAAAGCGGAACACCTTGCGGCCTTCGATCTGGATGTAATGCAGACGTTGGGCGATCGTCTCGGCACTCGACGGGAGCTTCGAGCCCCCCGCGGGCACGCGCAGCATCTGGGCTTGGCTGCCATCGGAGCCGAGCTTGGAGTGCAAGATGCCGGCGCCTTCCACATTGGCCCGTAGCACGGCGGCGCCGGCGCCATCGCCGAACAAGATGCACGTGCTGCGATCCTTATAGTCGATCAATCGCGTCAACGTCTCAGCGCCAATGACGAGCACATGGCGATGCTGTCCGGAAACAATCGCAGCGTTGGCCAGATTGATGCCATACATAAATCCGCTGCAAGCCGCCTCGATGTCCAGAGCGCCGGCCTTCTTCGCGCCCAAGGCGTCTTGCACCAGGCAGGCCGTGGCGGGCAGCAAGTAATCGGGCGTGCAAGTGGCTACCAGAATCAGATCGAGATCCGCCGGATCGAGTGCCGCGTCCCGGCACGCACGACGAGCGGCTTCGATGGCCATCGTGCTGGTGCTCTCGTTCTCTGCCGCCACGCGCCGCTGCAGAATGCCCGTGCGTTCGACGATCCATTCGTTGCTGGTGTCGACCAGCTTCTCCAGGTCGGCGTTCGAGAGAATGCGCTGCGGCAGATAGGAGCCGGTTCCGGCGATCGCAGCCCGCAGATTTGACGGCATGGCGGGTATCTTCCCTGCACCCGAAGGATGGCATCCAGCCCCAGCGACGCGTTAAGTGCCGGATTCTAATCTAGTTGTGTCGTTGCGAACAATACGAGCCGCGAGGCCAGCCGTTGAAAATATCTACGCATTCGTTCCATTGCGTCCATATTACTCATTTATTCCAAGTTTCCTTTTCTTGATAATCGTCAAAAAACCCCGAGCGAGTGGTTGCAATCGAGGTCTGGTTCCTTAAACTTGCCGCTGCTCTGGGCCACCCGACGTGTGACCAACCTACCTGTCGGCCTTGAGCAATAGGAATTGGGAAGGATCGACCGTAACGGAGTCAAGCTTCCAAGGTCTCCCTTCCTTCGGCTTCGCGCACCTTTGGTCACGGTGCGCGCGTGCCTCTCCGAACGCCCGATTGAGGGTTCACGGTGAGCGTGAACCTCGGCGCTCGCGGTCTGCCTTTACCCCGCTTTACAGGAGGTTCTCGCTGTGTCTACTCTTGCCGCTGTTGCGTTGCACGTTTCCCTGTTGGCCACCACCGGGCAGTCGTACGACGAAGCCCACCGTGTTCATGTCGAGACGGGGCGCCCGTTAGTAATTCTGGTCGGCGCCGATTGGTGTCCGGCCTGCGTTTCCATGAAGCAATCGATCATTCCGCAGGCCCTACGTCAGGGAGTTCTGGCGGATGCTGCTTTTGCCCAAGTGAACACCGATCAGCAGCCTGATCTGGCTCGCAAGCTCATGCGGGGCGGTTCGATCCCGCAGTTGATCGTGTACCACAAGTCGGGAACAGGCTGGAAGCGCCGCGAACTGACGGGCGCTCAGAGCGTCACGGCCATTCAAAAGCTGGTATCGCCGCCAGCAGTGCCCAGCATGGGGCGTTAGCCGGACCGGGGCCGCGCTACACGGTACGGGGCCGCGCGGTGGCTCGGCCAATGGAGTGATACGTGAACCCGGCTTCGGCCAGTTGACGCGGCTCGTAGATGTTGCGGCCGTCGAACACGACCGCCGCGCGCATCAGAGAGCTCATCTGTTCGAAGTCGGGGTTTCCGAACTCCTTCCACTCGGTCATGACGGCCAACGCATCGGCGCCGGCCAGCGCGGCATAGGGTTCTGTAGCGTACACAAGCCGGTCTCCATACAGGAGGCGCACATTCTCCATCGCCTCCGGGTCGTGAACCTGCACGTGGCAGCCGTGGGTCAAGAGGGCGTCGATGAGCGTTAGCGCCGGGGCTTCGCGGATGTCATCCGTGCGCGGCTTGAAGGCCAGGCCCCACACGGCCACCGTCTTCCCTTGGAGATCGCCATCGAAGTGGGCGCGGATTTTGTCCAGCACGATGCGCTTCTGGCGATTGTTCACCTCGTCGATCGCGGCCAAGATCAGCGGATCGATGCGCAGCTCTTGTGCCATGGCCGTGAGTGCCCGCACATCCTTGGGGAAGCAACTGCCGCCGTAGCCCGCGCCGGGAAAGAGGAACTTGAATCCAATGCGTTCGTCGTGGCCAATGCCGCGGCGTACGTCGTTGATATCGGCTTCCATGCGCTCGCACAAGTTGGCGATCTCGTTAATAAAGCTGATCTTGGTGGCAAGCAGCGCATTGGCCACGTACTTGGTCAGCTCTGCACTCTCGGGAGACATCACCAGGAACGGCCGCTCGGTGCGGAGAAAGGGACGATAGAGGTCCCGCAACCGATCGGCAACGGCAGGGCGTCGCACGCCCACCACCACGCGATCCGGATACATGAAGTCGTCCAGCGCAGCCCCTTCCTTGAGAAACTCGGGGTTGCTGGCTACGTCGGGCTCGCGGCCCAATCGCTCTTGCAGCCGGGCAAAGATTTTCGCGTTCGTGCCAACGGGGACCGTGCTCTTGGTCACAACGATGGTCTCGGGAGCCAGGTGCGGAGCAACGGCATCTACCACGGACCACAAGCTGCGCAGATCGGCCGCGCCGTCTTCGGCCTGCGGCGTGCCCACGCACAGGAACACCATCTTGGAAGCCCGGACCGCGGCGGCCAGATCGGTGGTGAACCGCAATCGCTTGAGCTCCGCGTTGCGTTGGAGCATTTCCGCCAGGCCTGGTTCGAAAATCGGCACGTCGCCCTGCTGGAGCGACGCAATCTTCTGCGGGTTAATGTCGACGCACGTCACCTCATTGCCGGACTCGGCGAAGCAGGTCCCGCTCACCAAGCCGACATAGCCGGCGCCAATCATTGTGATCTTCAAGACATGCTCTCCAGTTCGGCGTCAATCATCAAGTTTACCAACTGCTCAAACGTAACGAACGGCGTCCAACCGAGCTCGCGCTGCGCCTTGCTGCGATCGCCGCGCGGGGCGACCGCCCCCTCGGCGCGCACGAGCTCCGGATCGACTTCTACGTGTTCGCGCCAGTCCAAGTCCAGCCGGCGAAATGCCAGATCCACCAGTTCGCGCACGCTGTGCGTCTGGCCCGTGGCAATCACGTAATCGTCGCCTTGCGGCTGGCGCAACATGCCATGCATGGCGCGCACATAATCACCTGCAAAGCCCCAGTCGCGGCGGGCGTCGAGATTGCCCAATCGCAGCTTCTCCGCACGCCTCCGCTGGATGGCTACGGCGCCTTGCGTCACCTTGCGGAAAACAAACCGCGGATCGCGCAGGGGCGACTCGTGATTGAACAAGATACCGCAGGCCGTGAACATCCCATATTGGTGACGATAGCTCACGCACAGCGCGTGCGCGTACGCCTTGGCGGCGGCGTAGGGCGTGCGCGGGTTAAAGGGTGTGTGCTCGTTCTGCGGCTCGTAGGGCGCCGTGCCGAAGACTTCGCTCGTGGAGGCCTGAAACAATCGAATCTTCGGATCGACGTGGCGGATCGCCTCCAGCAAGCGGGCCACCCCCAGAGCCGCGACGTTGGCCACCTCGACCGGGTCTTCCCAACTGGCGGGCACAAAGCTCTGAGCGGCCAGGTTGTACACCTCGCGCGGCTGCACGCGCTGGAGCACGCGCAAGACCGATGCTGCGTCGCGGAGATCGCCTTGATGCAGCGTCACCCGCCCGCGCAGCGAGGGGTGTCGCAACAGCGATTGGGCAGGCGAAGCACGAACCACTCCATGCACGGCATAACCTTGTTCCAGCAGCCACTGCGCCAGATAGGTTCCGTCCTGTCCGGCGATGCCGGTTATTAATGCCACAGACATCGCGGGACCGCTGAATCAGGGAGTCTCGGTCTTGTTGCCGGCCGCTTCTGTCTCCGCCGCAGGCGCTTCCGGCGGCGAGGAGGGGGACGGCGTCTGCCGTTTCAAGCCAGCCACGTAGCCCGCAATCTTGGCAATCGGCCTCACCCCGCGGGCGGGACCGCCATCTGCGGGAGCTTCGCCGGGCGGATCGCCTCCGGGAAAGGTTTCCTCGCCCAAGAGCGTCTTGTTGGGGTAGTTAACAATTCGCACGTTGCCATCGACGCGCAGCGCCAGCACGCCGGAGCCTTTCTCACCATACTCGCCTTTGGCAAAGTCGGTCCACTCGACGATGACAACGGTGCCCACCTCGGCGGGCGCTTCGGCGCGCACTTCCGGAGGCAGCGCCAGATGCACCTCCGAGAGCGCCGCCCCGGTCGACGTTTTCTCGATCACGACGGCCTTGCCCTCCAGGAACGGTTGCGCCTTCACGGGGGGCAAGGCATCTGCGGGCACGAGCTCCAGGTAGCCGGCAACAGCATCCTTAAACCTGATTTGATAATCGCCCAATGCCTGCCGCGGGCGCTCGATGTACAGGTAATAAGGAAAGCACCCGGCAAAGGCTGCAAGAAAGAATAGCAACATGAAAACGGCGATCCGATCTGTGGTGCGAAGGGCGCGACGCGTGTCAGTGGCGGCTCGTCGCGCCAGGGCTTCGAACAGAAAGCCCGCAAGCTGCCGGTTGGCGAGCATGCCAAACACCAGCGGCAACACTCCGGCCGCGAAGACGCCGAGACCGATCCAACGGTATTCGTAGGCCAGGGCGAGTGCCGCTCCCGTGGCGGTGACCAGCACGCCCAACAGCGCCGCGACCTTCACCAACAGCAACCGCCGGCGAATCTTCTCCCGGAACAGTGCCCCGCAGTTGGAACAGAATCCGCGATTGTCCAGGTCCGGATTATCGGTATCGCACAGCGGACATTGGGTCACGACGTCACGATCCAACAGAGCGGCATATCCTCCCGATTTGAGCATGGCTGCGGTGGTTTCCAGCAACAGTTGTGCAGGCGGCAACTCTCACGCTTTGGATTCTATCGCCATGGGCCCGCGTGTTTCAAATCGTTCTTCCTGGGAGCGACTCTCAGCCTCGGGCCGCGCTGCCGCGCGCCATCGAGAGCAGCACCATGACCAGCCCCAGGCCGATCACGCTCCAGATCAGGAACTCGCTCGAGGCAGAGGCTTCCGGGGCCTGCGACCTCGTCACCACGGGTTCCCCGGCTTGCTCGCTGGATGGTCTCACCCTCGACGCCGGCGGCACGCCCTTGGGAATCGGAACGAGCACGGGCCCGCTGTCGGCGGAAGCTGCAATCGCGGGGTTCTCGGCAGGCGCTGGAGCGTCCCGATCAAACAACTCCTGTTCCCACGAGGTGGCGAACAGCACATCGAAACCCGGATTGAGTTGTTTCACCTGGCAGGAGCAGGCCCCGCACAGAAACTGCGACACATCGCTAAGCAGCTCCTTGTTGACCTCGTGGCCGCTGAAGACATCGACAACCCGCCCGCGGCCAAAGAAGGCCGCTACTTGCACCTCGCCGGTTGGTTGCTTCTCCGTGCGGCGCGTGGTCAGCATGCGCGTCAGCCACTCTTCGGCGGTGTCGGTCGGATCGATCTCGAGCAGGGAGAACTTCACTTCCAACGGCGCCGGCGACAGCAGCTCCGAACCCGGCGACCCGACGCCGGCCGGCAGCGGGATTTCTTCCTGAAGCTGCGGCAGCGCCGCGGTTAACACACCGTGGACCTCAGCCCTTGCCGCCGCATCCTTAGGGCCTACGATCAGCCAGACCACGGAATGGCCGGCCAGCAAGCGGCGTGCGATTTCACGCCGGGCGGGCGAGTCCAACAGTGCGGCGCTTGGCAACTCGGCGAGTGGTCCGCTCCAGACGGTTGGCCCGCCGCGGGGCATGCGCAACACAACGTGAGGCAAAGAAGCCTCTCCCGCCGCCTGCCACAGTTCGGCCAGGTCCTGCGGGAGCTTGCCAGCGACATTGGCCCGCACCACCTCCAGGTTGGCTTCGCCGCCGTTGGGCAGGCACCGATCTTCGAGGGCGTCCAACTTTCGCCGCTCGTCGGCCGACAGTTCCTCCCGATAGAACACGTCCAACTCGTACCAATCGACTGCCCAGCGCTCTAAGGCGTAGCGAAAGACGGGCACGGAGCAGGCCTGCGCCGTGGGCAAACAGCCGATGCTGCCTACGCCCATCCAGAAGCAGGCGATTCTGAGCCAACGGATCGATTCGAGGCGCATGGCTGGTGGTGTCCCGGATTCGGATTATGATGAAGGTGCATTCTCTCACATCGCTAGCCGACGCGAGTCTTCATTATGCGACATTTTTTCTGTTTCGCCATCGCCCTGGTCGCTCTCTCGTCGGCGGCACAATGCCCGGCGCAGTTCGTCGCCGGCGCCGGCATCATCGGCCAAGCGGAGGCCCATCGGCATGGAATGCGTCGGGCTTGGGTTACCCACGTGGCTCTGGATCGCACGCGGGATCGGCTGACCAATGTCGTCCTGGCAAGTCCGCACTTGCTGGTGCAAACCGACAAGAGTCTGCTGCAAGTGCTGGACGCAGAGACGGGCGGCCGCATTTGGACGGCTCAGGTGGGCCATCGCGATTACCCGACCTCCCCTCCAGCCGCGAACGAAAAGTACGTGGCGGTAGTAAACGGAACAACGCTGTACGTTCTGGATCGGGCCAATGGCAAAACCCTGCGCGAGGAGCGCATGCGTTGGATACCCAGCGGCCCGGTCTCGATGGCGGAAGATTGGGCCTATGTGCCCACGCTCAACAGTCAACTCGAAGTCTTCGGTCTGACCGATCCCAAGCTTAAGTGGAACTGCGGCTCTGCCGGCGATATCGACATGCCGCCCCTCGTGGCGCGGAGCGCCCTGGTCTGGGGCACCTCGAAGGGCTACGTAAACTTCGCGTCGCGTAATGCGGGGCAGATTAACTTCCGCTTGCAGTCGAATGGCCCCGTCTCGGCGCCCCTTGGCTACTGGCCACCGCTGGTGATGGCGGCTTCCCGCGATGGTTACTTGTACGCCATTCACGAACGCTCCGGCAAAACGATGTGGCGGTACTCGTTGGGAACCGCCGTCGATCAAAAGCCGGTGGCCATCGGCGGCACGGTCTATGTCACTCCCGAACAAGGGGGCATGCACGCTCTGGCCTGTGCCGACGGCGCCGTCCGTTGGTACTCTTCCAAAGCCGACCGCCTCTTGGCAGTCACGCCGACCTATCTCTACGCCACCGATCGTCTGGGAAACACGCTGGTGCTGGACGTGCAAACCGGCGGACACGTCGATACGCTTTCCACGTGGCACTTGCCCGTGAAGTTCACGAATCTGGACAACGATCGCCTGTATTTCGGCACTTCCAAGGGTGTGCTGATGTGCTTGCACGAGCTATCGTTGGCGCAACCCATCCTGCATCTGCTGCCCGCGGAAGGCGCCAGTGAGCAGCCCGCAGCCGAGGGAAACATGGGGATGCCCGCCAACCCGTCC
>JBGTDH010000470.1:0-7149 GCA_041748435.1 Pirellulales bacterium | reverse complement strand
CGCCGGCCATGCCGCAGCGCATGCCGGCCACGGCCACGAGTACTCCGGCCACGGTCTCGCCGTTTGATAGCAACGGCAACGCCGAGGCGGCGATCGCGGCGGTGGCCTCGTCGCATCCGCACGCGGAGGTGGTGTGCATCGTGCGCTCGCGGGACAATCCCCAGGCTCAGGGTGAAGTGATCGTGCTGGATCGCGTCTCGCCGCAATTCATCGAGCGGCTCACGGCCGAGCGTTACGCCCAACAGCAGCAACAGAGAGTTCCCACCTCGCTGGCCCAGCGCACGGAACCCCCCGCCGTGCAGCCCGGCAGTCCGCGAAGCAACATGCCCAAGACCGCGCCGATCGTGAATGTTCGCGGCGGCACGCCTCCGCAGGATTGGCGTCCCAACTGGCTCCGCCCGCGGTAGTTTTTGACGCGGACGGCGGGGTAGGTAGAATTGGGGTTGGGTCAGCCTCGACTCCTATCACCCTACCCGGCGGTCTCTATGGACGTTGAAACGCTTCACAAATACCGGCGCGAAGAGCCCTTTCGTCCAATTCGATTTCACTTCGCGGATGGCGAGTCGATGGACGTGCGTTACGCGAATCTGCTGTTAGTGACGACAGAGAAGGTGATGATTGGCATTCCTTCTCCGGCACATCCCGAACTGCCGCATATCTACAAAACTTTCAAGCTCGTTCATCCGGATCAGATTGTCAGCGTGGAGTTGCTCAACGAGTTGTCCACGTCTGCCTCATAATTATCGGCCGATATGGACCGAGAAGACGTCCTGACAATCTTGGCCGAACGCCCCTTTCAGCCGCTCCGCATCTACTTGGCGGATGGGGCTTTCTACGATGTCCGTCACCCCGATCAAGCACTCGTGGGATTCACGACGCTCAGCATTGCGATCCGGGACGACAAGGGCGATGAGCGCAAGCAACTTCATTGGGTGTCGCTGCTGCATATCACTCGAGTGGTTCCCATCTGATCGACTGATCGACTCCCGCCAGCTTGTGACGTCGCATTTGCGTGGCCATAATGCGACCATGTTCAAAGCAACAGACTTCTGCTTCTTCGTACTCGCCTGGGCCGGCCTCGCGCTGACCGGCGTGCATGCCAACGACTCCTCGCGACGGCCGAACGTGGTGTTCCTGCTGGCAGATGATCTGGGCTACGGCGATCTGGGCTGTTTCGGTCAGCAGAAGATTCGCACGCCGCATCTCGATCGGCTGGCGGCCGAAGGAATGCGCTTTACGCAGCACTACAGCGGCAATGCGGTCTGTGCTCCGTCGCGCTGTGTGTTGATGACGGGCAAGCACCCGGGGCACGCGTTCATTCGCGATAACCGCTCCACGCCGCCGGAAGGGCAATACCCGATCCCGCCGGAGACCGTGACGCTGGCGGAGATGCTCAAACAGCAAGGTTATACTTGCGGCGGCTTCGGCAAGTGGGGCCTCGGCGGACCCGGCAGCACAGGCGAGCCGCTGCGGCAGGGCTTCGATCGCTTCTTCGGCTTCAACTGTCAGGGCGTGGCGCACAATTTCTATCCGACGTATCTGTGGGACAACGACCGCAAGCTGCCGCTGGACAATCCGGCGTTTGCCTCGAATCAGAAGTTGCCGGCGGACGCCGATCCGCAGGACCCGGCCAGCTACGAGCGTTACCGCGGCAATCAGTACGCGCCCGATTTGATCACCGAGCAGGCGCTGGCGTTTGTGAAAACCAACCGCGAGCGGCCGTTCTTCTTGTACTATCCCACCACGGTTCCACACTTAGCGCTCCAAGTGCCGGAAGACTCGCTGGCCGAGTACAAGGGCAAGTTCCCCGAGGAACCCTATATCGGCGGCCGCGGCTATCTGCCGCACCGCTATCCGCGGGCCGCCTATGCGGCGATGGTCACGCGGATGGATCGCGAGATCGGCCGCATCGTGTCGCTGGTGCAAGATCTGGGCTTGGAGGAGCACACCATCTTTGTCTTCTCCAGCGACAACGGCCCGCTGTACGACAACTACGGCGGGACCGACGCCACGTTCTTCGGCTCGGCCGGCCCGCTGCGAGGCTTCAAAGGTTCTCTTTATGAAGGCGGTTTCCGCGAGCCGACCATCGCGCGCTGGAAAGGTCACGTGCCCGCGGGCACGACATCCGATCGCGTCTCTGGCTTTGAGGATTGGCTCCCCACACTGCTGGAATTGATCGGCGCGAAGCCGGCCACGCCGTCCGGCCTCGACGGCATCAGCATGGCCCCCACGCTGTTGGGCCAGACGCAGGCAGAGCGTCCGTTCCTCTATCGCGAGTTTCCCTCCTACGGCGGCCAGCAAATGATCCGCGTCGGCGATTGGAAGGCCGTGCGTCAGAACCTCAAGCCGCGAGCCAAAGACACGAAGCCGCGGCTTGCGATCGAGCTCTACAACCTCAAGGACGACATCGGCGAAACGAAGGACGTGGCCGACAAGCACCCTGAGATCGTGCAACAGCTCGCCCGCTTGATGCGCCAGCAGCACACGCCTTCGGCCGAATTCCCACTCCCCGCGCTGGACAATCTCCCCGCCGAATAACATCTCCTGGCCTCGACGCTCGCTGTCGCTCCGTTGAGATGAAGTGCGTTTTCCGAAGCGTTGGCGAAGTCTGTAGCGTTGCGCGCTTCAGGGCGCGGCGGACCGTGCTACAATGAAAACGCTTGCCCTGCGACCTCTTATGCCCTTCAACAGCCAACCACTTATGAAACTTCCTCGTCGCACGTTTCTGCGGGCTGCCGGTATCTCTCTGGCGTTGCCGTGGCTGGAAGCCCGCGTGTCGCGTGCTCACGGCACCGAGGCCGCGCCGCCGCGCCGGATGGTGTGCATCTGCACGCCGCTGGGACTGCATCCCCAGACCTTCTTCCCGGAGAATGCGGGGCGGGACTACGCGAGCACTCCGTATCTGGATGTGTTTCAGGATCTGCGAGACGATCTGACGGTGATGTCGGGCTTGTCGCATCCCGAGGTCGGTTCCAGCCACGATTCGATCTTCAGCTTTCTCACCGCCGCGCCGCATCCGGAGATTCGCGCCGGGTTTCGCAACAGCATCTCCCTGGATCAATTGGCGGCCGAGCAGATCGGCGGTCAGACACGGTTTGCCAGCTTGCCGCTCTCTTGCGAAGGTTTCAGCCTGTCTTGGACGCGCAGCGGCGCGATCGTGCCTTCGGACTCGTATCCTTCCAGCGTGTTCTCGCGGCTGTTCCTGGAAGGGCGGCCCGAGGAAGTGCAAGCCCAGGCCCGCCGGCTGCGCGATGGGCAGAGCATTCTGGACGCGGTTCGCAGCCAGTCGAAGAACCTGGAGACTGGCCTGGGCCTCAAGGACCGCGAGAAACTGGACGAGTATTTTACCAGCGTGCGCGAACTGGAGCAGCGTCTGGCCACCTCCGAGCAATGGTCACGGCGACCCAAGCCCAAGGTTGATGCCAAGCCGCCGCAGAACATCGCCAATTCTGCCGATCTCGTCGGTCGGGCGCGGCTGATGTTCGACTTGATCCACCTGGCATTGGAGACGGACTCGACACGGCTCATCACGCTAATGCTGCTGGGTACGAGCCTCGTTCCGCCCGTGCAAGGCGTCTCTTTGGGGCATCACGATCTTTCGCATCACGGGCAAGACCCGGCCAAGATCGCACAGCTCAAGAGCGTGGAGCTCGAGAAGCTCAAGACGTTCCGGGATTTCTTGGCGAAGCTCAAAGGCACGGCCGAGGGGGAGTCGAATCTGCTCGACCGCACCTCGGTGTTCTTTTCCAGCAATTTGGGCAACGCCAGCAATCATTCGACGAAGAACCTGCCCGTGCTACTGGCCGGGGGCGGCTTCCGGCATGGCCAGCACCTGGCCTTCGATCCGGCGAGCCCCCCCCCGTTGGCGAATCTGTATGTCAGCCTGCTGCAACAACTGGGTCTGCCGCTGGATCGCTTCGGATCCAGCACGGGCACGCTGAGCGGATTAGAGGCCAAACCGGCTTAGGCCCGCGGTTGCTGGCGCACTCGCTTTTGCACGTCGGTCTCTAGCACCCCGAAGGCGGCTTCGTGCCGTTGCACCGTCATTTGCAGGGCGGCCAGCATGCGCTTGGCAGTGAAGAAGTTTGTGGTGATGCGTTGCGTAATGACGATCGGCTCGGTGGGCATGCCGAAGGGCTGGGTGTTGAGGCCGAAATCCAGAATGACCTCCTCGGGCGTGCCCGTCACGCGGCAGAAATTGGCGTAACACGCGATCGCGTTTTCATCCTGAATCTGCACTTGGGCTTGCGTGCGTGCCTGCTGCTCGGCGGGGGCCGCGACGGGAGCGATTTCTGTTTCGGTTTTGGCTTGCTTGGCCATGGGTCGAACTCCTGAAGATGCCGGTGATTTGAGAGCGAACCGAACGGGCCAAACTACACTGTGCCGCCCCACTCGGCAAGTGGGTGGGAGGAGAGGGGACAGGGGACAGGCGACAGGGGACAGAGGGAGGATGAGGCGCTCAGACCGCAACGGCGGGGTGATAGCCGATCGAAGTGCGCAGGGCGAGAAAATCGGGAAAGCGGGCCAGGAAAGCATCGACCACCACGGGATCGAAATGTCGTCCTTCCTGATCCAGAATCATGGCCCGCGCTTGCTCGGCCGGATAGGCGTCCTTGTAGACGCGCACCGACGTCAGCGCGTCGTAGACATCGGCCAGCGCCACGATGCGGGCCGGCAGCGGGATCTCATCGCCCCGCAGGCCGCAGGGATAGCCTGTGCCGTCGATGCGTTCGTGATGGTAGCGGGCAATCTCAACCGCCATGGCCAGAAAGCTCCCGCAGCCGGTGAGTTGCATGGCTTGCTCCAGGGCATCCGCGCCGATGGTGGTGTGCTGCTTCATGACCTCAAACTCGGCGGGCGTGAGGCGGCCCGGTTTCCGCAGGATGGCATCCGGGATTCCCACCTTGCCGATATCGTGCAGCGGGCTGGAGCGATAGAGGTCCTCGAGAAAGCGGTCGTCGATCTCCTCGCGGTAGGGCCCCTGCTCGTGCAGCTCCTCGGCCAGAATCTGCGAGTAGCCGCGCAGCCTCTCGAGATGCTCGCCGGTTTCCGGATCACGAGACTCGGCCAGCTTGGCCAGTGCAAACACGGCCACATCGCGCGTGGCGGCAATTTCCCGCGCCCGTGCGGCCAGCGCCTCCAACGAGCCCTTGGCGCTGCGGCGAGCCTGATCCAGATCGTCGCGCAACCGCAGCACTTTGCGGCCGCATTGCAAGCGGGAGAGCAACTCTCCTTGATTGAAGGGCTTGGACAGGATGTCGTCCGCTCCGGCGTCCAACGCCTCCAGCACGTGCGCGCCGGTATGCACCGTGTACAACAAGACATACAGGTTTTGCGCCGGGAAGTCTTGCCGCACGCGGCGGCACAACGAGATGCCGTCCAGCCGCGGCATCTCCAAATCGGTGACCAGCATGGCGGGCTGCTCGCGCCGCACGAGCTGGTAGGCTTGCTCGCCGTCGGCCGCGGGCAGAGGGGAGAAGCCGCCGAGTTGCAGATACCGGCATAAGAGCTGAAGCGTGGCCGGGTCGTCTTCGGCCACCACCACGCTGCAAGGCGGGAAGATCTGCATAGCGGATTCCGATTCAGACTCTTGGGCCGCTCGAACCGCGGCCGGACGTGCCAGGCGGGCGATCAACATACCGCCGCCGATCTAAAACATAGAACACAATTCCCGCGGAGGTCGGAAGGACGATGCCGTGGATCGAGCCGAGTGCATCGGACATCCGCTTAGCGCGGTTCTAACGGCTCGAGGTAAGTGTTTCGAGCGCCGGCCGTGAGAGCAATCGCGCGCCGGCGCCAGGATTAACGTATGCTTCGAGGGCGGATTGTTGTTGTGCGACAAGGAGTGCGCGTGGATTCTCTGGCGCTAGTATCGACATGGGTTCTGTCGAGCGTCCTGGTGGGCGTGTTCGTGGGCTATTTGCTGGGCAAGAACAAGACGGCCCACAAAGAACGGCAAGAGAGCGACGATCAGCGGCAGGTGGCCCTCAAGGCCTTGGTGGAGCTGCTTAAATCGACCGAGCAGTTGACCAGCGACGTCGATTCGCACAACTCCAAGATGCAGACCGTCCATCGGCAGGTGGGGGGCTTGCAGGTCAGCGGAGAGATGGAGGAGATTCAGCAAACGCTGCTCTCCGAGATCGCCGCCGTGGTGCAATCGAACCAGCGTCTGGAGGACGATCTGGTGGTGGCCCGCGCTCGGATGGAGGTGCAGGCGGAAGAGTTGGATCGCACGCGGCTGGAAGCCCGCACCGATGTTCTTTCCGGCGTGTACAACCGCAAGGCGTTCGACGAGCTTCTGCACCTGCTGCTCTCGACCTATCGGCGGGAGCAGAAACCGTTCCTGGTGGTGCTGGCCGATGTCGATCATTTCAAGCGAATCAATGATACGCACGGGCATGCCGCCGGCGATCGCGTGGTTACGCATGTGGGCGAGTTCCTCAAGCAGAGCGTGCGCGAAGAAGACTACGTGGCGCGGTACGGCGGCGATGAGTTCGCCCTGCTGCTTCCCGACACCGACTCCGAGATCGGTCTGGAGCTTGTGAAGCGCCTGCGGATGCGGGTCTCGCAAGAGGCCTTCGATATTGGGCTCCGCGGCGAGCAGGCCACGGTGACGTTCAGCATTGGCGTGGCCAGCGTAACCGAAGGAGACACGAACGAGACGCTGCTGCTGCGGGCCGACCGGGCTCTGTATCGCTCGAAGCAGGGCGGCCGCAATCAGGTGACCTACCAGCCGGAAGAATCCACGCTGGCCGAGGCGGCACTGGCGTAGTTACAGGAAGCTCTTTGCTGTTGGCTATCGGCTGTCAGCCAGGATTTTCCGGCCGATAGCCGATAGCTGATCGCCGAAAGCTCCTACGACTCAGGCCAAGCCTCGGCGCACGGCCCAGACGGCGGCTTGCGTGCGATCGGAAACGCCGAGTTTGCGCAGCACGTGCTGCACATGCTCCTTCACCGTTTCGTAGCTGATATGCAACGACTCGGCGATCTGCTTGTTGGTCAGCCCCAGTGCCAGCAGGCGTAGCACCTCCGATTCCCGTTGGGTCAGCGGCACGTCGATCTCGCCCGCCAAGCGCGGCGTGGCTAACGCGCCGGTCAAACGACGCAGCTCTTCGCGTGTCCAGACGTTTTCCCCCGCCGCCGCCTTGC
>JBGTDH010000469.1:0-4958 GCA_041748435.1 Pirellulales bacterium | reverse complement strand
GCCGATGCCGAGCGTCAGCGGACGGTGCTGGAGGGATTATCGACGGCGTTGGCCGGACAGCGGCGCGTGGAGATGCCGCGGCGTTGGCCGGAAATGGCCTCCAAGCTGGCCGTCAGCAAGGAGGCCCGGTTGCGCACGCTGGCAGGCTCGCTCAGCGTCACCTTCGGAGATCCGGCGGCGTTTGCCGCGCTCCGCAAGACGACGCTGGATCGTAAAGCCCCGGCCGAGCAACGTCAGGCAGCCTTGGCCTCTCTGGCCGGCGCCAAAGATGAGCAGCTTCCGCCGCTGTTGCACGCACTTGTCGGCGAGGAGCAACTCCGCGGCCCGGCATTACGCGCACTAGGCGGCTACGATCATCCGCAAACGCCGTCGATCATTCTGCAGGCATACTCCGGTTTCAACCCGGAAGCCAAGCGGGATGCATTAGCCACGTTGGCCGCACGCACGCCATATGCAGAAGCGCTGATGGCTGCGGTGGAGGCGAAACAGGTCCCGCCGTCCGATCTCTCGGCCGATCTCGTTCGGCAGTTGCAGAACCTCAACAGCAAAGCGGTCGAGGTCACGCTCGGCAAGCACTGGGGCATCGTGCGGCAATCGCCCGAGGAGAAGCTCAAAGCCATCGCCCAGCACAAGCAGATGATCTCCGCCCCGCGCGCGCCCAAACCGGATCTTTCCCTAGGGCGCGCCATGTTCGCCAAGACTTGCCAGCAGTGTCACGCAATGTTTGCGGTCGGAGGCAAGGTCGGACCGGAGCTCACGGGCTCCAACCGCGCGAATCTCGATTATCTGCTCTCGAACATTCTCGATCCCAGCGCCGTGATGGCCAAGGAGTACATGCCCACGCTGATCGCCTTGACCGATGGCCGCGTGATTACCGGCATTGTGCGATCCAACGTCGGCGGCGTGCTCACGGTGCAGACCGCCAACGAAGTGCTGCTGGTGCCGCGGCAGGAAGTCGATCAGATGGAGCTGAGCAGCAAGTCGATGATGCCCGACGATATCTTGAAGCCGCTGGCCGCCGAGGAGATTCGCGCCTTGGCCGCTTACATGGCTTCGCCCGGGCAGGTGCCGCTCTTGGCCACGGCCGACACGGTGAAGAACTTCTTCAACGGCCGCGATCTCGCCGGCTGGGACGGACGCAGCGATCTCTGGAGCGTCGAGAACGGCGAGATCGTCGGACGCAGCACGGGCCTGAAGAACAACGAGTTCCTCATCAGCCACCTCTCGGCCGCGAACTTCAAGCTCACCGTGGAAGTGAAGCTCGTAGGCAACGCCGGCAACAGCGGCATCCAGTTCCGTAGCGAAGCACTGCCGCGCGACAGCGGCGGAGCAGAGAGCTCGGGAGGACCGGTTCGCGGCCCGGAGATGAAGGGCTATCAGGCCGACATCGGCGCCGGCTGGTGGGGCAAGCTCTACGAGGAGCACGGCCGCGCTCTGTTGTGGAAAGACTCCGGGGAAGCCCACGTCAAGTCCGGAGAGTGGAACACCTACGAGGTCGAAGCCATTGGCGCGCACGTGAAGACCTGGATCAACGGAAAGCCGTGTGTCGATCTGGAAGACACCGGCGGATCGCGGCGCGGCGTGTTCGGCCTGCAACTGCATTCCGGCGGCCCCACCGAAGTGCGCTACCGCAACCTCCGCTTGGAAGTGAAGTGAGGAAGCCGTAGGCGCTACAGACACTCGCGCCAGTTGCGTTCTTCCAGCAGCTTGACGAGCTGCCGCACGGCCTCTTCGTCGTGCTTGTTGGCAACGAGCGTGGCGTCGGCGGTATGCACGATGATGCAGTCCTTAATGCCCAGCGTGGCAATAAGGTGTTCGTCGGTGCTGCGCACAATGGTGCCGGAGGTGTTCACGCCCACATGGCGGGCGAGAATGGTGTTCCCATTGGCGTCTTCGCCCCGCAGGCGGGCCAAGGCTTGCCAGCTTCCAACATCGTCCCAGGTGAACGGGGCTTCGATCACCAGCACCTCGGGCGCGCTCTCCATGACGGCGTAGTCGATGGAGATGCCCTGGATGGCCGTGAACTCGCGCTCGAGCACTTCCTGATACCGCGGCGTGCCGGCCGCCGCTGCGATCTGTTCCAGATGCCCGTACATCTCGGGCTGCCGTTGGCGGAGCGAGTTGAGAATGGTGCTGGCCTTCCACGCAAAAATGCCGGAGTTCCAGTAGAACCGGCCGCTCTCGAAGAACTCGTGGGCCAGCACCCCCTTGGGCTTCTCGCGAAAGCGCTGGACTTTGTAGACGCCCGCCGCCAGGGATTCGCCGCGCTCGATATAGCCAAAGCTCTCGGCGGGATAGGTGGGCTTGATGCCGAAGGTCACGATGCGCTCGGGCCGCTCGTCGACGAGTTCCGCCGCCTGCATTAGAGAGCGTTGAAACACTTCATCCGGGCTGATCACATGATCCGACGGCATCACCGCCATTGTGGCGTCGGGATCACGTCGGCTGACATGGAATGCCGCCAGCCCGATGCACGGCGCGGTATCGCGCTTGCACGGCTCGCTGAGGATGCTGGCGGTGGGCAACTGCGGCAACTGCCGGCCAATCGGCTCGGCGAGCTGCTGATTGGTAACGATCACCACGCGCTCCGGCGGAACAAGCGTACCCAGGCGATCGACCGTGGCCTGGATCATCGTTCGTCCGCCGGCGAAATCGAGCAACTGTTTAGGCGACCGCGTCCGGCTCTCCGGCCAGAACCGCGTGCCCGCCCCGCCGGCCATAATTACTGCGTGCAGCATGGGAGCATCTTGAGTGGATGAAGGAATACACAGGCAACCTCGACGGCGGATTTTAGCAGAATCAGCATGGGGGAGGGATGCGCAGTTCCGACACGGCGTGGCCCCAGGCGTGGCGAGCGCCTCTACCTGCTGCGGCGGCGCTCGATCACTCCTGGTCGATACGCGCAACGAGATCGAACCAATGTTTCCTGCTGCGCCCGCAACCCAAACAAAGTAGTAACCGCGGATGGCGCGGATAAAAGCGGATTGCGCGGATAGAACAGAAGTTTGTGAAACTGCTCTTATCCGCTCGGATCCGTGTCATCCGCGGTTCTGCCGTCGTAAACATGCCGCACCGCGCATCGATGGGATGACCTCTAACGGAATCACCAGACGATCTGCGCGAACAGCCGCTCCAGCTTTGCCGCGCGGGTGGCATTGGTTTGCTTGTGCCAGGCGATACGTCCGGCCAGATGGGCGCGAAAGTTGGCGTGTTGGTACCGGTTTTCCGCGAGGGGGCCATTGGAGACGCAATTGAAAAGAATCGCCTTGAGCTGATCGAATTCCTCGCGTGACACGCCCGGTCGCACATTAAGAACCAAGCCCGCGGCACGCTGACGCACACTCTGCCGCATGATGCGCGTTTTTCTAGTTTGAACTCGAAAGCCCTCCTCGAGCGCGACCGCGCCGGCATGCAGATAGAAGCGATCCACGACGCGTTGGAATTTCGGGCCTCCCGAGAAGAGCAGATCGTCGGCGTAACGCGTGTAGATGGCGCCCGCGGCACGGGCCAATCCTGTGAGGCGATAGTCCAGGTGCAAGGCACACAAGTTCGCCAGCGCGGGAGAAGTCGGGGCGCCTTGCGGCAAATGCCGCCGCACATAGAGTCCCACCAGCGGCCATTGCGAAGGCCCGCGCGGCACTTCGGGCGCGTGCTCAATAATGCTCGTGGGTGTGATCGTCGTACAAAGGCCGGTCAGCAATCGCACCACGTGAGCCGGATAGCCGGCGATGCGAAAGATGCCCGCCACGCGTGCGGCGGCAATCGAAGCGAAGAAATCCTTGAGATCCATCCGCAACACAACACTACGGCCGACATGGGGCGCGACGAACGAATGCACGCTGCGGCCGGTGCGGAACCCGTGTGCCACGGCGTGGGGCGGGATGCGAACCAGCAACTCTTGCAGCAGTCGGCGTTGAATTGCCTTGAGCCGCGGCTTGGGCGCCTCGATCAAACGCGGCCTGCCGCGCGGCTTGGGATTCCAGCGGTAGAGATAATGGCGCAGCTTATCGCAGGATGTTCTGGCGCCCAGTCCGCGCCAATCGGCCAGCCACTCCAACTGCTGGATGGGGACGTCCAGCCATTGCGCCAGCTCGACGGACGTGGTCAACGGCGGGACACACCACTCGGCGGGCGGCCCCAACGTCGGACACATGCGATTGCGTGTGCGTTTCATCCACCAATGCCGTAGGGGCGCGATCGTTCTAAAATGCGGCGGCGTCTCAACGAGTCTCGTCCGGCGTGAGGAATTATGCGCAAGCGGCGCATGGACCCTCACGCGATGCCGTGTGCAACTCAGGATGTTCCCGCAGGGTAGCCCTGCAGAGGCAAGAGAAGCCGCAAGCGACTTCCATCACCGGCTTGAGACGCCGCCGCGTCCGAGAATCTGCACCGCAAACGCGGCTTTGTCAACCGAGGTCACGATTCGTTACAATAATAGCGTCATCCCCCGACGGAGATTGCCGATGTCGAATCGTCCCTTTACTGAGGCCCAGATGGCGCAGTTTGCCCGCGATGGCTACTACATCGTGCGTGGGTTGTACGCTGCGGACGAAATGAGCGCGCTCCTGCGCTTTGCAAAGCAAGACCCGGCGCTGATGGCCAGCGCCTACGGACGCAAGGACGCCACGGGCCAGGAGACCAAGTTGGCACTGTGGAACCATCCCACGGAAGATTTGTACGGCTTGTTCTCCCGATCGCCGCGCTTGGTGGAGCGGGCCGAACAACTGCTCGGCGACGAAGTCTACCACTGGCACACCAAGATGATGCTCAAGGAGCCGTATGTCGGCGGCGCGTGGGAGTGGCATCAGGATTATGGTTACTGGTATCACAACGGCTGCCTGTCGCCCGATTTGGTGAGCTGCCTGGTTGCCGTTGATCACGCCACGCGCGAAAACGGCTGCCTGCAAGTCTTGCGCGGCTCCCACAAACTGGGGCGCATCGAACATGGCAAGACGACA
>JBGTDH010000468.1:0-5760 GCA_041748435.1 Pirellulales bacterium | reverse complement strand
AGGCTTACGCGTCGACGGCCTTCGGCTTGCGCTTGGCTGGCTTTTTCGCGGCGGACCTGTTGGGCGGTCATCTGGGGCCTCGAAAACTGAAGAGGGAGTCGTGGACAAGGCGATACAACAAACGAGGTTGTTTAGGGAGGAATGGGCCCAAGTCGGTAAAACTTGGAGGGCACGTTCTTCCCTTTTACATGCGCGCCACAGCAAGGGCGGGCTTCCAAACAATAATGCGCGGGGGCGGGCTAAGGGCGGGCTTCCCAGTACGCTTTCCGGGACAGATAAACCGAGACAAACGCCGCGCATTCCGGTCAGATAAGCTGAGACGCCGCAGAGCCGGCATGAGACGAGCGAGAAAGGTCACGGTCGCCAGGAGCGGCGGTGGTATTTCGTATGCCCGGTGCCGGAGAATCTGTCGCCCGCGATACGGTGTTTCTATTTGTCGATTGCCTGCTGGGCACGGGGGGATATCAATTGCCGCTTGACGACCAGACCCAGGCTGGCAAGGAGCTGCAAGACGCCTTGGACTCCGGGGAACACCGTATTTCCAAGGCGCTTCGATGTTGGAAGTAACACGGCCAGCACTGGTAGCACCGCCGGAAACGCCCGTTGCACGTGCATTTTCCCCGGCAAAGTTTGCGCAGCTTGCGTCTGCTAGTGACGATTGTGACGAAAGCTCGGCGGAACTAAAGTGTGCCGCCCTCGCGGGTCGATCCGGTTGGAGAAGGCAGTCCTGCCGCAACGCTTGTGACGTTGCGCACTGCGCTGGAACACGAGGGGGTGTGCTGGTGAGAATTCTCCTTGGCTTCTTGTTGGCCTGCGGGCCGGCGATCGGCGCCGCGCAGGAGTTTCAATACTCCCATCCCGGACAAGGCGGTTACGCACCGGCGACCTACTCCGGTGGTTACGCAACCGATTACCCACAAGGCTACGGCCAGGCTTCTCATGCTTATCCGGGTGGCCCCGCCTACACGCACGACGTGGCGCCTTGCTACGCCGAGGGTTGCGGCCACTGCTGTGCGCAACACTGCGCGACGGGCCGCTGCCTGCATCGCTCGGGAATGTTCGCAGAGTTCTTGTACTGGCAAGTCAACGGGGCGGATGTGGCGTTCGCCGTGCCGCAAGAGGGCATCGGCGCAGCGGGCACCGTTCCGGTCGGAGGCGTGGGCGTGCTGGATTACGATCACGAAGCCTCGTTCCGCGTGGGTCTCAATCTGGCGATGACCTGCAACACCAGCATCACGGCCTCGTACACGAAGTTTGAAACCAACGCCAACTTCGAGGTGTTTGCCAACGCGCCCCAGGTGATCCAGCCGCTGGTGGTCGTGCCGGGCACATTCAACGCCGGCTTTACGGCCCAGGCGGCGGGCGCCGAGAGCGCCTTGAAGCTGGAGTTGATCGACATGGAGCTGCGCACCGTGCTGCACTCCGGCCGGTATCACCATCTCAACGGCATCATCGGCATGCGGTACGGAGAGCTGGATCAGAGCTTCGCGTCGATCTTCCCCTTCGCCCCGCCGGATGGCACCACGTTTGTGCTCTCCGAGTTGGATTTCACCGGCATCGGCTTGCGCTGCGGCGTGGAAGGGGAGCGGTTCTTGTTGCCGCACCTGGGCATCGCCGCCTACGGCAAGTTCATCGGCGGCATGCTGGGGGGCGACTTCCAGGGCAGCTTCTTGCAATTCAACCAGTTCAACGGCGTGGAAGCAGCGACCACCTGGGAAGACGCCCGCCTGGTGCCCACCGTGGAAGGCGAGCTGGGTCTAAGCTGGGTGAATCGCAAAGACACGTTCCGCCTCTCAGCCGGCTACTACATGAGCATCTGGAGCAACGTCGTGACCACCAGCGAGTGGATCAACGGCGTGCAGAATCTGAACTTTGTCGACATCGGCCGCGATGAGTACGACTCGCTCCGCTTCGACGGCCTCGTGGCCCGCGCCGAACTGCGGCTGTAGTGATTTGTCTCGCTGCGGAGCGCAGGCAGGCAGTCGTAGGTCGTCACATCAATGCGCGGTGCGCGCATGTTTTCGAGCAAGAGCGGCGTATGACACGGTGGCATATGGTCCCGACCGACGCGCTGGCCAACCACGACGGGTCGACCATTGTTGGCGACTTCACTGACTCGCCACGTGAGACGACCGGCGACGCTAAAGTCCGATCGTCGGCTCTCCACCCCGGCTCGTGCTTACGTTGCGCCAAATGTTGATGCTGATGGACTGTTGCACGAATCGGGCACTGCCATCGCAGAGCAAGACTTGCACGCCCCCGGGATGGCGGCTGCGCGCCGCCAGAAACTTGGGGCCGGTGCCAACCGCAACACAAGGCAGGTTGAGCCTGGGCATGGAATTGCAATTCGATTCAACGTTGTCTTCCAGCGGCGAGTTGGGCGGGAGGTAGGCCGTGAGAAACGCGCCGGAACTCCACCAGAAGAAACCTCGCAGGTCCGTGGTTTTACCCTGCAACACTTCGGCAATCATGACCGTGTTGCTCAGGCCATCCAGGATCTCGTTAAACGACTGACCGACTTGAGGCCGGACTAACCAGCCGCCCGGCGTGGGAACCGTTTGGTTCACGTCCGTGGACAGGTACTTCCCCGGGCGGAACGGCGCCCCGCCAAAAGGCACGCCGTTTAAAGCCGCTTGGGAATGACTGGTGGGTCCGATGTTCACCAGATAGTTATGGTTGGTCATCTGCCCTATCGGCGAGTTCGGCT
Source organism: Pirellulales bacterium (assembly GCA_041748435.1). GTDB lineage: Bacteria > Planctomycetota > Planctomycetia > Pirellulales > JBGTDH01 > JBGTDH01. Next base: position 3,053 of record JBGTDH010000468.1, on the reverse strand, counting down.
CGTCGCTGGGACAGCTGAACGTCGGCAGGCGCTTCTGCGAGACGTTCTCGCGATTGCCGGGACTGGTGCCGTATCGCGGTGCGGCGCCCCCGGCGCCCGAGACGTTCAGCGATACATCGGTGCCGCCCCAGTTCTGATACATCTCCGCCAGTTGCTCCTGCTCCATATAGTTGATCACCAAATGCACCCAGGTGCCCCAGCAACAGCCGTTGTTCGATCGCCAGGGGGGCAAATGTTTCTTGCTGTCGTGGTGGTTCTGCATTCCCAGACCCACCTGCTTGAGATTGTTCATGCACTGGGATCGTCGCGCCGCTTCACGGGCCGCCTGCACGGCCGGCAGCAACAGCGCGATCAGGATGCCAATGATGGCGATCACGACCAACAACTCGACGAGCGTAAACCCTGACAGTGTGCGACGCATGGCAGTTCCTTCTCGAGAAGAAAACATCTCTCCGGTGAGGATGCTCGCTAGGGAATGTTGAAATCGAACTTGTTCTCGCCCGCCTTGACCTCCGCCTTCAACGTTGTCTCCGTATTGTACTCCGCCGGAATGCGCTGTGTCGGAGCACCTGTCGCCTCGCCCGGCGCCTCGTCCGCCTGAAGCTGCTCGCCTGCATCGCGGGAGTAAATCCGGACCGTGTACGCCCCCGGCTCCAGCCCCTGCTCCGCGGGAAGCAGATACTGACCATTCTTGATGGGCCCGCCCGACATCGTGCCTTGGCCCGCGGCGGGAGAAAACTCGATCGTCCCTTGATCCAACGGCTGGCCGCGAAACGTAACAGTCCCGTTGATCGCGTTACCCGTCGGCAACTTGCCGCAACCGCTGGCAAGGAAGGCGATCAACAGGCAGCAAAGTTTGATCACCTTCGACACGTCACAGACCTCGGCCAGATACAGAACAGGCCACTCAGGTGTTAAGGGGCCTCTGTCACTATACGGCTGATGTTTGAATAAACACAAGGACTTCCTTCCGTACTTTCGGACACAGGAACATCGCCCCTACCGCAGGCCGCGGCCTGGAGAGCGGCGACACGGTATTCTCGTCCTTCCGTTCGCGAAGTTCGCCCAACACATTTGTTGACAAGGGGCAACCTGTTTCCTAGGGTGAGGGAAGGATGAAGGATGAAGGATAAACAAGAGGGCCGTCCGTCCTCTGTCCTCTGTGGTTTCCGGAGGTCGCCATGCTGGCCCGCTGCGCCCTTGGTTTGCTGCTGGTTTTGATCTGCTCTCCCGCTGGGGCCGACGTCCGATCCTGGACCGATCGGCAGGGCAACACCATGCGGGCAGAGTTCGTACGCGTGCATGAAGGGCGCGTGGTGCTGAAATCGGGCACGCAAACCAAGCAGGTGCCGCTGGCGAATTTGAGCCAGCAGGACCAGGACTACGTGGCCAGTCAGCTTAACCGCAAGGCAACCCGCTCCGGCGATGACGAAGGGGGCCAGCCGGTGCGCATCTGGACCGATACCAAGGGCAACCAGGTGGCGGCCTCGTTTGTGCGCATGAACGACACGCAGGCCATGCTCGCCGAGAATGGCAAGCCGCGGCCGATCGGCTTTGCGGAGCTGTCCGACCGGGATCAGGAGCACATCAAGGAATTGCTGCGGAGCCAGGGACAAGAGCAGCAAGTGTCCGCTCTGGAGCAGCATGTGGAACAGGCCAAGGCGGCAGCCGCCGCAGCCGCCGCACAACAGGCAGGGTCCGCTGCCAGTCCCCCCTCAATTCCTTCGCCGTCTTCGAATCCCTTTCAGGAGCGGATGCAGCAGGAGGCGGAGGCCCGGCAGCAGCGCGCCGACGAGCAGCGGCAACGCGACGAGCAGCGACGGGCGGAAGAGCAGGAGCGCCGCCGCCAGCAGCAAGAGGCAGCGGACCAACAGCGCGCCGAGTTCGCCCGGCAGCAAGAGGAGCACAGGCAGCGGATGCAAGAAATGCAGCAGCAGTCGCAGACGCCAATCTCTCGCTTCATCCCCACGCCGCCGACATCTTCGTTCGAAACCACCACGGTGACGGAATATCGCTGCAGCAAATGCAACAAGGTCGTGCCGGAGAACATCAGCGCGGGGGGCACTTGCCCGCATTGCGGCGTCTACTTCGATTACACCGAGTCTCCCACGGGTCAGCGGCAGTACGCCAACTCCAGCTCCAGCGGCAGTTCCAGCAGCAGTTACCGCATCTCCGGCCGATCCGTGCGAGGCCTGGTGTTTCTGGTCATCCTCGTCGGCAGCGCCGTCGCCGGCCTCTGGAAAAAATTCGGCGGCGGATGAAGGATGAAGGATGAAGGATGAACCGGGCGCATTAAGATGCTACCCCGGGTGCGCGGACTCCTTGACAAGTGCCCCCCGTTTTTAGCAACGTGGGTTCCGAAATTCGCACCGCACCGAGTGTGTGCGACGCCACGGCTCTCTGAGTCGTGGACCGCGCGGTTGAGGGCGGTTGCAACCGAAAGTCCGAGTGCGGCGACCGTTATTTATCAAAAATCGAACTGGTCGATGTTGTCTTTGGTGAACGTGAGCGGCGTGCCGAGCAGAATGTTGTCGCCGGCGATCTCGATGCGGCCGAGGCGGCCGGCCGGTAGTGACGTGTCGCCCGCCTTAAGCGTTCCCTTCTTTAATGCGTCGGCGGCGTAGATGGTCAGATAGCCCAGGTCGGCAGTGTTCCACAGCACCACCGCGGGCGTGATGCCCTCGTGGACGTAACGCTTGTTGTCGTTGGGCAGACTCAGGCCGATCACCTTCACATCGCTGCGGCGCGATTGCTTCACCGCCTCCGCCGCGCCCGGCACCGCGGGGGAGCAGATGGCCATGATCAGCTTGACGTTGGGATAGGCGTTCAAGATGGTGTTGGCCTCGTCGAAGGCCTTCTTTTGCAGGTCGTCGCAGGGTCGCAGCGCGGCCATCTTGATGTCGGGATATTTTTCTGCGCGCCGGGCTTCGATGTGCTTCTGCCACTCGATCATGTTGGCCGCCGTGAGCGAGGCAGTGATGATGGCGAACTCTCCCTTGCCCTCGAGAATGCGGCCGGCGTGGTCCATCAGCGTATGGCCGATGCCTTCGGGC
>JBGTDH010000467.1:0-5726 GCA_041748435.1 Pirellulales bacterium | reverse complement strand
TTCATTCTGACGCACACACAGCAAAGCGGCTTTATCGTGGTGCCGGACTCCAGCAGCCACGGTCCGATGTACAGCCACGGCTTCGCGGCCTTGTTTCTGGCGGAGGCCTACGGCATGACCATGCGGGCCGACCTGCGGGAGAAACTGGCCAAAGCCGTGGAGTTGATCGTGCAGACGCAGAACCCCGAGGGCGGCTGGCGCTATCAGCCGCAGCGGCGCGACGCCGATATCTCCGTGACCATTTGCCAGGTAATGGCCCTGCGCGCCGCCCGCAATGCCGGCATCTTCGTGCCACGCGATACGATCGACCGCTGTATCGATTACGTCAAGCGCAGCCAGAACCCCGACGGCGGGTTCATGTATATGATTCAAGGCGGCCAGAGCGCTTTTCCCCGCTCGGCGGCGGGCGTGGTGGCCCTGTACAGCGCCGGCGTGTACGACGGTGCGGAGATCGAAAAAGGCCTGGAATACCTGATGAATTATCTGCCGCGGGGCGGCACGTTCAGCCGGGAGAGCCATTATTTCTATGGCCACTACTACGCCGTGCAAGCCATGTGGCACGCGGGCGGGAAATACTGGACGCAGTGGTATCCGGCCATCCGGGACGAGCTCGTGACCCGCCAGCGGGACGACGGCTCGTGGATGGATTCCATCTGCCAGGAATACGGCACCGCCATGGCCGCCGTGATTTTGCAAATGCCGAACAATTACCTGCCGATCTTTCAGCGGTGAAAGGGGAATTGCAAATTGCAAATTGCAAACTTCAAATTGAAACGCGGGCGACAGTCCATTCCTCAATTTGCAATTTGCAGTTCGCAATTTGCAATTTGCAATGGATCGGTTGGTTGGCACTCGCAGTCCTCATCGCCCCGACGCGGACGGCCGCGGAGCCGCCCCGAGTCTTGCCCCTCGGCGGAGTTGCATTTCGCGGAGCTCTCGTGAGCGCATCCGCAAACGGAACGCTCGAGTTCCGCGGGCAAGGTCTATCGAAAAAGCTCTCCCTTCGTGATCTGGTCACCTGGGGCGCGCCGGCGGATGCTCGGCAGGGACCGCAGATTCTGCTGGCCGATGGCGGGTTGCTTGTGGCTGATCTCATCGGCGCGGATGAGGAGCGGCTCACGGTCGATTCGCTGCTGCTGGGCAAGCTGGCCTTGCCGCTGGAGCAGATTGCCGGAATCGTGTTTCTTCCGCCCTTGGACGCCGTTCTCCGCGACGAACTCATCGGCCACGTGCGGGCTAGCGGCGCCAAGCGAGACATGCTCATCCTGGAAAACGGCGATCAAGTTGCCGGCACGATACTCAACCTCACGGTCAAGCAGATCGAATTGGAAGCGGCGGTCGGCCAGGTGAAATTGGAGACCGATCGCCTGGTGGCGATTGTCTTCGATCCTTCGCTTGTTGAGCCGGCGGCGGGGAAGGGCTTTCGCACCATCGTCGGCCTCGTCGATGGCAGCCGCCTGATGGCCACCTCGCTCGTCACGGCAGACGCCAAAATCCGGCTCACGCTGGTGGGCGATCACGCGGTCGCCCTGCCGGCGGAGTCGGTCGTCTTTCTGCAACCGCTCTTGGGCAAGGTCGTATACCTCTCCGATCTCAAGCCTGCCGGCTACAAGCACATTCCTTTCCTGGACCTGCCGCGCGAGTTTCGGCTGGACCGCAACGGGCTGGGAACCTCCTTGCGCAGCGGTGGCCAATCGCACCTCAAAGGCGTGGGCATGCACAGCGCCAGCCGCCTGACGTTCCCGCTCGATGGCCGCCATCGTAGATTTGCCGCCGAAGTGGCGCTCGACGACCGGGCCGGCCCGCGCGGCAGTGTCGTGTTTCGCGTCTTTGTCGATGCCGAGCAGAAGTACGCCTCTCCGATCCTTCGCGGGGGCGACGCTCCGCAGCCGATTTTCCTCGAGATTCCCGCCACGGCTCGCACGCTCAGCCTGATCGTCGACTTCGCCGACCGCGGCGACGAGCTCGACTACGCCAATTGGCTCGACGCGCGGCTGGAGCCATAATAGGGCAGGGCAGGGGGGGAGGAGCGTGTGTTGCGGTCCATGCTAGCTAGTGCCAACGGAAGAATCCTTCGAGGAGGGCCATGCCCACGAGCGGCACGCCCGGCATGCAATCTGCCGCCACGGCGCGAAGTTGTCCATCCCAAAGGACTGCTGCCTCATACGACTCCAGGAGTGTTTCGCTGCCGTCCGCCAGGAGCGCCCGGACTCTTGCAACGAGTTGCAATCCGAGGCGGGCGATGAGATCGGGTGGGAGTGTCAGGAAACCGTTGAAGCCGGTATCGACGATTGACGAAATCGGATAATTCTTTCCACCACCGTCGCGCAGCACCGGCGGCACCGCAGCTTCCCGCATTGAGTTGACGCGCCCCCGGATCATTCTCGCTCGACTCGCCGTGGGCTACGGAAGTAACGCACTGCGGGAAACCCAACTCGGATACACCATACAATGGCGTTTGGGGCCACTCGCGCAAGCGGTCCGTGGCTTCGAGGACTTCTTCGCCCAGGGCAAACGCGCCGGAGTCAACGTCGATCGCCACGATCTTCCCGTGGTGAGATGCCTCGCACTGGCGACGAAGATCACGGTCGTAGATCTCGTCACCGCGTCGGGCAACCTCCTGGGTAGTGTATTTCTGTTGCTCGATCGGCATTGGATTGGTCATCGGGGGTGGTTCCTTTCAATTATACAACCATACACCTCACGCTCCAAACTTACCCAGCCGTTCCGCATTCGCCAGAGCCAGCGGCATCAGGTACTTGGCTTCGAACTGCCCCAGGCCGCCGCGCTGGCATTCGCGCTCGCCGAAGGCTTGCGAGCCGTCGCTGCGGCAGCAGTCGGAAACCAGCAGCGTGGGCACGGGATGCCAACTGTGGCTCTTAAGAAAGCTGGGCGTGCTGTGGTCGCCGGTCACGATCAACACCGTGGGATCGAGCTCCACGATGCGCGGAATCACGGCGTCCAACTCTTCGATCTTCTGAACCTTGGCCGCGAAGTTGCCGTCCTCGCCCGTGCTGTCGGTGTACTTGAAGTGGATGAAGAAGAAATCGAACTGCTGCCAGCTCTGATGCAGCACGTCCATCTGCTCGGAGAGCGTCTGGGCCTTGCCCACGATCTCCATGCCCACCAGGCGGGCCAATCCCTTGTACATGGGATACACGGCGATGGCGGCCGCCTTGAGTCCATACACGTCCTGATAACTCGGCAGATGCGGACGGGCAGAGAAGCCGCGCAGCGTCAGACCGTTGGCTTTGGGGTGTCCGGCCAGCAGCTTCTGGGCCTGCTCGATGAATTCGCCCGCAACGGCGGCGGTGCGCTCGCTTTTGCCATCCGTGGCCTTGGGGTCCAGCGGCTTGACGCCCGTAGTTTGCGGATCGGTATCGGCCACGCCGCCGCCCAGGCCGGGGCTGCGGAACACCACGACAAAACGATGCTCCTTCACCGGCTCCACGAACACTTTGACGTTGGGGATCTGCACCTGCCGCAGCTTATGAACCAGCGGAGCGCTCTCCTCGCTGGAGATCCGGCCGGCGCGGCGATCGGAGATTCTTCCCTCCTTATCGAGCGTGCAGAAGTTGCAACGCACAGCGACGTCGTTGTCGCCCAGCTCGAAACCAATGCCCGTCGCCTCGAGCGCCCCGCGGCCGATGATGTATTCCAGCGGATCGTAGCCGAAAAGGCCCAGATGCCCCGGGCCGCTGCCGGGGGTAATGCCGGGCTTCACCGGAATGCTGCCTCCTAGCACGCCGCGGCGAGCGAGCCCATCCAAGTTGGGCGTGTTGGCTGTCTCCAACTCTGTCTTGCCACCCGGCTCCATCGGCAGGCCGCCCAAGCCATCGGCTACCAGCAGCACGATCTTGGAGTTGTTTTTGACATTCAGTTCGCGGGTCAGCTTGTGCATGTCCATTGATTGGTCCTTCCGCACGGTGTTGCCTCGATGATCATTCAACTTTCGGTTAACCCAGTCCGCGTTCCACCCCCGGACGCCGGTGTGATCACGGAATCGTTTCGATCAATACGTCCCCTCCGAGGAGCGTTCGGATGTGGAGGTCGAATCCTTTGAGCAGAGCCATGCCGACCAGCGGTGCGCCATCGACAGAATCTACCTCAATCGTTGTGATTCGACCGTCCCATACGACGAATCCGTTATAGACTTCGAAGGAAACCTGACTCCCATCGGCCAGTGTGCCATCTCCCTGAAGTAGAAACTCGAACCCGAGTTGGGCAATCAGGGAATGCGGCAAGCTGAGATATCCGTTGTAGCCGGTATCTACGACCGCCTCCACGTGCAACTCCACACCCGTGCCGTCGCGCAGCACCAGCGGAATGATGGCCTCGAGGTGCGGGTTCACTTTCCCTCGGATCATGAGAACGCAGCACCCCTCGCTCCGAATCGACGTAGTGTGGGAAAGCCCACGCGAACGCACCACACCTGCGCGGCGGGGACGCGTCGCCGCAGTTGTTCCGCCGCGGCCATCGCCGTGTCATCAACCGCATAGTCCTCCGTCTCAATATCGATAGCGACCACTCGGCCCTGCTGCGACGGCTCGACTTGCGGCCTAATAATCCTTTGATAGATCTCATTGCCGCGGCGACCAGCCTCTTCGGCACTGTATTTTGGTTTGCGTTGGATCATCACTCCGCTCCTTCTCGGAAACAGGGTTGCCCTTCTGGGAAGGGAAGAAACCACCTGATATCATACCGCCATGAACACCACGATTGAACCGCTTCGTTACGATCCCGCCGGCGTGATGCTGGCGGAGACAGGACTGACTCCGCAGGACCTTGCGCAACTGGCGCCGCGGCTGGAAGCGGCCCGCCGCGAGGTTCTGGCCGATGTAGATTTGTGGAAGAGCGGCGGACCCGTGCCCAAGGACAAGGAGCCGCTCGATGCCGGCTTCCTGGAGTTGCCGGAACGGTTGTTGAGCGAGTATCGCGAGAAGCGGGCCGGCAGTGAGTTGGGGCAGATTCTGGCCACCGCCCGACGGTTGGCGGAACGTGCCGATCGCGCGGTGATCCTGGGCATCGGCGGCTCGTACATGGGGGCCCGCGCTCTACTGGAGGCCTGCTGCCATCCTTATCACAACGAGTTGTCCCGCGCCGAGCGAGGCGGCTGGCCGCGGATTTATTTCGAGGGGAACAATGTCGATAACGACGCCACACAAGGTCTGATCGATGTACTGGGGCGCGGAAGTGCGGCGACCCGGGTCGAGGACCGCTGGTGCCTGGTGCCCATCAGCAAGAGCGGCGGCACGTTGGAGACGGCGGCCGCCACGCGTCAGTTCCTGGGTCTTTTGCGACAAGCGGTCGGCGGAAAGACCGATCAAGTTGCCAATCTCGTCGCGCCAGTCACCGGGCCATCCGGCCGTTTGCACGATCTGGCCAAGGCCATTGGTTGCGATCCAATCTTTCAGATTCCCGACGGGGTAGGGGGGCGGTTCTCCGTGTTGTGTGCCGTTGGGTTGTTGCCCGCGGCGCTGATGGGTTTGGATGTGGTGAAGCTGCTGGAAGGGGCGGCGGCGATGAACGAGCAGTTTCGCAGGGCCCCGCTGGGACAGAATGTGGTGCTGGACTATGTCGGGGTCTGCCACTTGATGGAGGAATTGCGCGGGGCTCACATCCGCTTGCTCTCGACCTGGGGCAAAGGCCTGGAGGCGGCCGGACTGTGGTACGACCAATTGCTATCAGAAAGTTTAGGAAAGCAGGGCAGGGGGGCTACGCCGATC
>JBGTDH010000466.1:0-7724 GCA_041748435.1 Pirellulales bacterium | reverse complement strand
AGTAGCGGCGCTGGTCGAAGGGGGCGTTGATATTCTCTTGCCCGAGACTTGCTTCGACACGCTCAATCTCAAGGCCTGCCTGTTCGCCATCGAGCAGTATTTTCTCGATCAACAGATCCGTCTACCGGTGATGGCTTCCGGCACCATTACCGATCGCGAGTACAGCGGCCGCACGATGATCGGCCAGACGATGGAGGCTTTCTGGAACTCGATCTCGCACGCCAACCTGCTGAGCGTGGGCCTGAACTGCTCCTTCGGCCCGGAGAAGATGCGTCCTTATATTGAGGAGCTGGCGGCGTTGGCCCCAATCTTTCTGAGCTGCTATCCCAACGCGGGCTTGCCCAACGAATTTGGGCAGTTCGATGAATCGCCCGCACAGATGGCGGGCGTGCTGCGGGATTACGCCGCCAACGGCTGGCTGAATATTGTCGGCGGATGCTGCGGATCGACGCCGGACCACATTCGGGCGATTGCCGAATGCGTGCATCGCGCGGCCCCGCGCCTGCGGCCGGAGATCGAGCCTCTCACCCGCCTCAGCGGCCTGGAACAACTCGTGCTGCGGCCGGAGAGCAACTTCACCATGATCGGCGAGCGGACCAATGTGACCGGGTCCAAGAAGTTCGCCCGGCTGGTGCTCAACGGCAACTACGAGGAAGCCGTCAGTGTGGCCCGCGGCCAGGTGGAGAGCGGGGCCAATGTGCTCGACGTGAATATGGACGAGGCCATGCTGGATGGCGAGGCCGCCATGACGCGGTTCCTCAATCTCGTGGCCGCCGAGCCGGATATCTGCCGCGTGCCCATCATGATCGACAGCTCCAAGTGGAGCGTGATCGAAGCCGGGCTGAAATGCGTGGCCGGCAAGCCGATTGTCAATTCCATCAGTCTGAAAGAAGGTGAGGAAAAGTTCCTGGAGCAGGCCCGCAAGGTGCGCCAGTATGGGGCGGCCGTGGTGGTGATGGCTTTCGACGAGCAGGGTCAGGCCGTGACCGTGGAAGACAAGGTCCGCATCAGCCGCCGCGCCTACGATCTGCTCACCGATCAGATCGGCTTCCCGGCCGAGGACATTATCTTCGATCCCAACATTCTCACGGTGGCCACGGGCATCGAGGAGCACAACCGCTACGCCATCAACTTCATCGAGTCGCTGCGACAGATCAAGCAGCAATGTCCGGGCGTTAAGACTTCCGGCGGCGTGAGCAATATCAGCTTCTCGTTCCGCGGCAATGACTCGGTGCGCGAGGCCATGCACGCCGCGTTCTTATATCACGCCATCCGTTCCGGGCTGGACATGGGCATTGTCAACGCCGGCCAACTCGCCGTGTACGAAGAGATTCCCGCCGAGATGCTCACGCGCGTGGAAGACGTGCTGTTCGATCGTCGCCCGGATGCCACCGAGCGGCTGATCGAGTTTGCGGAGACCGTGAAGAAAAAGTCCGGCGGTGTTGAAGTTGCCGAGCAAGCCTGGCGCGAGGGTCCGTTGGAAGAGCGGCTGGCGCACGCGCTCATCAAAGGCAATGCCGATTACATCGAGCTCGATTGCGAGCAGGCCCGCGAGAAGTATCCAAGCTGTCTGGCGATCATCGAAGGTCCGCTGATGGCCGGCATGCAGATCGTGGGGGACCTGTTTGGCGCGGGCAAGATGTTCCTGCCGCAAGTGGTGAAGAGCGCCCGCGTGATGAAGAAGGCCGTGGCCTACCTGCTGCCGTTCATGGACGAGGAAAAACGCAAGAGTGGCACGGTCGGTCAGAGCCGCGGCAAGATTCTGATGGCCACGGTGAGGGGAGACGTTCACGATATCGGCAAGAACATCGTGGGCGTGGTGCTGGGGTGCAACAACTACGACGTGATTGATCTGGGCGTGATGGTCCCCTGCGAAACGATCCTGCAGAAGGCCATCGAGCATGGCGTCGATCTGATCGGACTGAGCGGCCTGATTACGCCCAGCCTGGACGAGATGATGCATGTCGCACGCGAGATGCAGCGGCAGGGGTTTACCACGCCGCTGTTGATCGGAGGGGCCACCACGAGCGCCAAGCACACAGCCGTGAAGATTGCCCCCGGGTACACGCAGCCCACGGTGCATGTGCTGGACGCCTCGCGCAGCGTGGGCGTGGTGGAGGGCTTGCTCAATCCGGCCGCGCGGCCGAAATTCGAAGAGCAGAATCGCGCCGTTCAGCGCGATCTGGTGCAGGCATTCAACAAACGTCAGCAAGTGACGCTCGTGCCGTACGCCGAAGCCTGCACGCGCCGCGTCGAAACCGATTGGGCCAACGTGCGGATCGACACACCGGCGTTTCTGGGCCTTCGCGTGCTGGACGATTTCCCGCTCACGCGGCTCACGCCCTACATCGACTGGTCCCCGTTCTTCCAAGCGTGGGAGTTGCGCGGCAAGTATCCGGCCATCTTCAACGACCCGCACGTAGGCGAGGAAGCCCGCAAGCTGTTCGCCGATGCGCAGCGTCTACTGGCCGAGATTGTCGAAGGCCGGCTGTTGACGGCCCGCGGCGTGTATGGCTTCTGGCCGGCGGCTTCCCTGGACGACGATGTGGCTCTCTACACGGACGAGAGCCGCGCGCATGAAGTCACGCGATTTCATTTTTTGCGTCAGCAATGGGAGCGCAAGGGTCAGAAGGCGTTTCATTCGCTGGCCGATTTTGTCGCCCCGCTGGAAAGCGGCCGCCGCGATTATCTGGGCGCCTTCGCCGTCACCGCCGGCGTGGGGACCGATGCGCTTGTGGCCCGTTTTCATGCTGACCACGACGATTACCACGCCATCATGGTTAAGGCCTTGGCCGATCGTCTGGCCGAGGCATTTGCTGAATGCCTGCACGCCCAGGCCCGCGTCGATTGGGGCTACGGCGCTGAAGAGCAACTCACCGCCGACGACCTGATCGCCGAGAAATACCGCGGCATCCGCCCGGCCCCCGGCTATCCCGCGTGTCCCGATCATACGGAGAAGCGGATCCTGTTCGATCTGCTCGCGGCCGAACACAACGCCGGCATCACGCTCACGGAGAGCTACGCCATGTTTCCCGCCGCCAGCGTGAGCGGGCTGTTTTTCGCTCACCCGCAAAGCCGCTACTTCTCGGTCGACCGCATCGCGCGCGACCAGGTGGAATCTTACGCCCGCCGCAAAGGGATGAGTCTGCTCGAAACCGAGCGTTGGCTCTCGCCCAACCTCGGCTACGACGCGTAGTCTTCAATCGCTAGAATACGGTAGTGCATGGCTTGCTTGGACGGGAACTGAATATGGCTTCCGATTCATTGGACCGCAGAATGCAGGAACTGGAGCAGGCTGTTCAACTCCTGGCAAAGCGGGTCGATCAACTCGCCGAACCGCATCGCCAATGGTGGCTGGAAGACGCGGGCCGATTCGCAGAGGATCCCGCGTTCGATGAGATTGTCCGTCTAGGCCGTGAGTACCGGGACTCGCGGATGAATGCGGATTGCGCGGATAAAACAGATGTTTGTGAAACTGCTTTATCCGCGTCATCCGCTCCGATCCGCGTCATCCGCGGTTCTGCGGTCGTAAACATGCGCGTACCGCGCGTAGATGTGGCGACCTAAGACTAGGCCGGTTGGCCGGCGGGGGAGGGCGAATCGGTCGACTTAGCGGCGGGCTTGCCGGGTTTGGGGGCAAACACCAGCACGGTCACCGCGCCCACGGCCACAATAATCAGGCCGGCATAGAACAGCGGGTTGGCCGAGGAGAGGCCGATCGATTTACTCACCATCGTGGTGAACGTATTGATCACCGGGGCGCCGCCGAACACCAGCGGCATCACGTAGACGGGCTTCCCGCCAAAGTTGAACGCCATGATGATTCCGAGCGCGCCCACGGCGCCGGCCGCTCCGCCTGCCAGACTCCACAGCGTGCCGGAGACGTTGGTCCAGGTGCCAGGCTCCGGCCACACCATGAGAATGGCCACGGGAAAGACCACGGCAATGCCAAAGTAGGCCAGGCCCACGCACATCAGAGGCCGCAGCTTGCTGCCGCCCATCGCCGATTGCCCTTTATGCAGCACCGGACCGTACACGCCCCAGGAGAGCGCCGTGGTTGCCACCGAGAGCGCGACCCACAGGAAGTCCAACCCTTGAAGTTGCTGACCGGCCGCGCCCTCGCCGGGCTTGAAGATCAGCACCGTTACCGCACCCGTCACCACCAGGATCAGCCCCGCCAGAAACAGCGGATTCACCTGCTTGTAAGTCTTGGACATGAGCATCGTGAAGAACGTGTTCACGACGGGCGCGCAGCCGAACACCAGCGGCATCACATACAGCGGGTTGCCGCGGTTCTTGAATGCCAAAATGATTCCCAACGCGCCCAACGCTCCGGCCGCACCCGCCGCCAGGCTCCAGATGGTTCCCGTGGTCGACCAGGTGCCTTGCTCGCCGCGCACCGCTAGTAAGGCGGCGGGCACGAGCACCGCGATGCCAAAGTAGGCCAGCCCCACACACGTGAATGGGCGCCACAAGCTGTTGACGTGTTTTCCCGCCACCTCGGCCCCCATGCCATGCTGCCCTTTGTGCAGCACCGGCCCATACACGCCCCAACAAACGGCGGTCAGGGCGATGAATACGAACACGGTGAACATGCCTCTCATCAGAATCTCCAGGCGGCGGGGGCACACAAGGCGGGACGCTCATCATAATCCTGACGGGCTAACCGCACAACGCGGTCGTCAAGCCGGTGCCGTGAAGAGGCGGCTCGTCGACCCACGGAGGCGGAGTCAACTTTCCGGACTTCTCTGGTTCATCCTTCATCCTTCATCCTTCATCCTTCATCCTTCATCCTTCATCCTTTCCTACCTGGCCCTCGGCGGCAGAGACAGTCCCATCTCGGCGGCTTCTTGCCGCAACTGATTGAGCTCTTCCTCCACGAGGTCGTGAAAGTCGTCGAGACCTCCGTCTTTGTGAACCACGAGCTTCCAGCTTTTGAGCCGGTCCATCGAGAGGCTCGCGGCACGCTCTAGCTCCAGGCGAACCTCCTGATCGGTCCAGACCATTTTGGCCCGCACGCTTAGCCGGCCGTTCGTGCCGTATTCGTACGACACGGTGATGGGCGAGCCTTGCGGCAAGTGCGGCGGCAAGTTGCGAATGACGGCCCGGCCAATCAACGAGCACTCCGCAGGATCGAGGCTCTCTCCCTCGAGCACCTGCACCACCACGGAGCGCTGATTTTCTTCGCGGGTCACGAATTCATCAACGCGGCCCGCCGGCAGCTTCGTGTTCCGCGGAATGAGCACACGATTGCGCTTGCGGCGCGTGATCGGCTCGTAGACTTCCACGCCCAGGCTGTGCGCATTTACGTTGCTCACGTCGAACGACGCCCGGCCTTCGGTGGAAGTCAGCAAGTAGTGGGCGTAAATGGCGGCGCCGCGCGACACGGCCTCGTCCGGGTTGATCGAGCGGTCCGGCTCGATGCCCGAGAGCTCCTTAAGCATGCGGGCCACCATCGGCATGCGCGTCGATCCACCGGTGAGCAGAATGCGTCCGACATCGCTCCACTGCAATCCCGCCGTGGCCAGCAACTGCCGCGTGGTGTAGCGCGTGCGTTCCAGCAAATCGGCCGTGCGTTCTTCCAGCACCGTGCGCGTAAGGACCACATGGCTGGTCTTGCCGTTGTGCGTGAGATGAATGACCGTGCGGCTGCGGGCAGAGAGCGTGTGCTTAGCGTCCTCCGCCTCGGACAGCATTTTTTGCAGGGTGAAGGGCGACTCCCGCGGATCTTCCTGATGCTCCCGCTGGAAGACGGCCGCCATGGTATCGACCAGCCGCATATCGAAATCCCAGCCGCCGAGTTGCACGTCGCCGTCGGTGCAGATCGTGCGGAGATTGCCCGGCTGCATATCGATCAGCGTCACGTCGAATGTTCCGCCCCCCAGATCGTAGACTAGCACGTTGATGCGCTCGCGCGGCACGCCGCCACGCGTGAGATATCCGAGGTCTTCCCCAAACGCCAAGGCGGCGGCGGTGGGCTCGTTGACAATATCCAGCAGCTTCAGGCCGGCGAGTTCTCCCGCATGCCAGGTGGCTTTGCGCCGCGGCTCATCGAAGAACGCCGGCACGGTAATCACTACGCCATGATCCGGACCGACCACCCGGATAATGCACGACTCCAACTCCTTGAGAATGTACGACTGGATCACCTCCGGCGGCAGGTACTGATTGCCTATCGGCCGCGCGTAGATGGGCTTGCCCATATCGCGCTTGACGCAACTGGCCACGCGATCCGGATAGAGCACGGCCACCTTCTTGGCCTCTTTACCCACCACTATGCCGTGGTCCTCGAACAGCACCACGCTGGGCGTGAGCATTTCGCCATCGCTATTGGGCACGAGCGCGCTGTGCCCCGTCTCGTTGACCCAGCCCACGGCCGAGTAGGTCGTTCCCAGATCGATGCCCACGGCCCGTCGCTTGGCCATTACTTCACCTGCCGGCCGATGCCAAACTGATCGCCGCCGCGCACGGGCTTGCCGTTCTGCACGATGATCTCCAGCATCTTCTCGCTTTGCACGTCCGCGCCGGTTTCGTCTTTGAGTCCGGTCACGATCTTCCGCGTCGCTCGCTCGATCACGTCGCCGGTGGAAGGGTACGCGTATTGCCCATCAAGGCTGAAGGTGATCCAGCCCGGTTCGTCGCGCAGCTCGATGCTCGCGATTTGCTTAGGGGGCATGACCGTAGCGTCGAACACGTGCATACGACGATTCGTGGCATCGGTGACCCACAACTCGCGTTCCTCGGGTGACAGTCCAATGCCGTGGCTAGGGCAACCATGCCGCTTCACCGGCCCCTTTTGGTAGCCGGCCACCTCCACGCGGTGCAGCATCTTGCCGGTTGTTAAATCACCCACTTCGAAGCCGAGCAGCTCGTTCACATTCACAAACACCAGCGTCTGCCGGCCGTTCACGGTGAAGGGGCGGATGCCATGACTGAACGGCCCCACGGTGCGCGCCGCCGTGTGCTTGCCCGTCTCGGCCACGGTCAGTAGCGGCGACTTCAGGCCCGCCAGGTACGCTTCGCGCCCATTCAGGCCGTAGATGGTGTTGTGCGCGCCGGACTTGGGAATGATCTTGGCGATGACTTCGCCGCTGCCGGCTTCAATCACATGCCAATGGTCCTTCTCCAGAGACGGAAGATAAATCGTTTGGCCATCGGGGGCGAGGGCCATGCGATCGCAGCCCCCTTCGTACGCGCGCTCCCACAGCAGCTTCTCGGAGACGAGGTCCAGGCACATCAACGTCCGGATGGTGCTGATATAGGCGCGCCCCGTCACCGAGCTGGCGCAGATGCCCTTCACATTCAGCGGCTTGCCGTTTTCGTCTTTGCCCCCGGTGGCAATGCGTTTCACAAACTGATGGTCCCGCTCCACGTCGAACACGAGCAATCCGTGCCCGCCGTATTCCAGATAGTTCCGCACGCCCGGCACGGCCACGTACAACAATCGCCGCGGAGCGTTGGCATCTTCGGCCGCGCTCGCGCAGGCACAAAACGCCAGCAGTAAGATCACCATTACCTCGCGCGGCAAACGACAAGTTCTCTGATTGCCAGTTCTCATCTCACGGCTCCCTGACTACGGACTGCTAATTGGACAGCGCCACTTTGGAGAATGCTAGCACGTTTAAGCTATAAACGGGTCTGCACTTAGGTCGCGTGAGCAGAATCCGGGTTGCCAAGATGAATTAGAAAAGACGATCCTCCGTGTTCTTCAACGAGCCTGGAAG
>JBGTDH010000465.1:0-3827 GCA_041748435.1 Pirellulales bacterium | reverse complement strand
GTGCAGAACGCCATCCGCAAAGCGACAGCCGGAAATGTTTTCGCGGCGCTGGGAGTGACGCCGAAGCCGCCGCCGACCAAGACGTTGTAGCCCACCACCTGGAAGTTCTCGCAGATGGCCATCAGCCCCAGATCGTTGGCATACAGATCGACGCAATTGTCTCCCGGCAAGCCGATCGCGGTCTTGAACTTTCGCGGCAAGTACGTCGGTCCGTAGATGGGCTCGATCTCGTGACCATTCGAGTGGCCATTCAATCCGCCGGCAACGAGGTGTTCTTCTCCGTTGTCCGGGTCTTTGAGCCAGATCTCGTGATAGGCCGTTGTGCGTGGCGCCAGATGCTCCGCCAACTGATCGGCCAGATCCTGCAACTGCTGATGCACCGGATCGT
Source organism: Pirellulales bacterium (assembly GCA_041748435.1). GTDB lineage: Bacteria > Planctomycetota > Planctomycetia > Pirellulales > JBGTDH01 > JBGTDH01. The sequence goes on along the minus strand of JBGTDH010000465.1, from coordinate 3,439 downwards.
GATGATGCGGAGCCGGGCAGCACATGACGTTGCGTTCGACATCGCCGCAGGCCGCCAGCGTGGAGAGCTGCACTTCGTTAATGCGTTGAATGGCCCGCCGCAAATTGGTCTTCAAGACGCCGTGCAGTTGCAATCCCTGCCGGCTGGTGATTCGCAACGTCGTGTTGCCGATTTCATCGCACAGGTCCAACTCGGCCAGCAGTTGCTCGGCGGTGAGCTTACCACCGGGTATCCTGGTGCGGACCATGAAAGAAAATGCCTTCTCCGCCTTGCCGCTGCCGGCGGCACGCAGATTGGCTCGCTCGTCCCGGTCGTCTTGCTGATACGTGCCGTGAAACTTCAGCAGGTTGATGCTGTCCTTGCCGAAGTGGTCCGTGCCATCCACAAACTCCTGCGGAATCTCGCCCAGCAGGTAGTTGCTCTTGGCCTTGGCAATCTCGACGGGACTGAGCTTGATCGTGTCTTCAGACATAATGACGCGGAAAGCGGCTCGAAGGAGAGCGGCCGTGTGGGTGGCCTAAATGGTCAGCAACATTACCATATTTGTCGTAATTATACGACGCCGTCAACGGTCTGATCGAATATACTTCGCCACCCGCAAACTCGCTACGCCGGTAAAAGGCATTTCCCCTCGGTTCCCCTCGCGATCTTTCTTGTATCGGCTGCTCCCGGCGGGCTATAATCACGCCGCGTGATCCCGCCTCCCACTCCTGCCTTTGATTTGGAGACCCCATGATCGTTCGCCTCACTTTGGCTGCCGTGATCGCTCTCTCGTGTGGCGTGGCTTGCCTCCGGGCCGAAGAGCCGGCCGCGCCCGAGGCCAAGAAGGCGGAACCCAAGGTGGCGGTCGGTCAGCCGGCCCCTGCTTTCAAGATCAAAGACGCCAACGGCAAGGAAATCAGCCTGATCGATCTCACGGCCAAGGGTCCCGTTCTGGTGCGGTTGACGTGCGGCTGCTCCGGCTGCGACAAGGAGCTGGCCTACTTTCAAGAGCTGCACACCGCTTACGAAGGCAAGGGCCTGACCAGCCTGGCCGTCTTCCGCGAGCCGGATTCCAAGGTGGAGAAGTACGTGCAGGAAAAGAAGCTCAACATGCTGTACGCCGTCGATACCAAGGGCGAAAGCTGGAACGTCTTCCAGACCAAGACCATGCCAACCAACTTCCTGATCGAGAAGGGTGGCAAGATCATCTCCATCGCCGCCGGCTGCGATCCCAGCGGCCTCTTGGCCAGCAAGCTCTCCGAGAAAGTCGCCGGCCTGGTCGATGCCGACAAAGTCGACATCAAAGCCAAGGGCGACGCCCGGAAGCAAGCCGAGAGCAAGTAACCGCATTTACGCACTTGTGCGAGCGATCGCGGCATCGATGCGCTGCAGGCACGTTGCGCGGTCCAGAATGGCCAGCGTGTCGAACAGGCCGGGGCCGATGGATTTGCCCGTCACCGCCACGCGCAGCGGATGCACAATCTGGCCGTTCTTGATGCCTTCCGTGGCCACAAAATCGTGCAGAAGGTTTTCGAGCGTGGCTGCGTCGAACGGCTCGATCGTGGCAAGTTGCTCGCGAAACTTTCGCAGCAGATCGACGTTGCCCGTGTTGCGTAGCTGCTTATCGAAGGCGGCCTCGTCGTAGTTGAGCTGCTCGACGAAGAAGAAGTCGGCGTACTCCAGAATATCGCCCGCGGTCTTCAGGCGGTCGCCGCAGGCCTCGATCACGCGAATCAGCCGGGGGCCGATCTCGCACGGCGGCGGATCGCTCACGAGTCCCGCCTGTTGCAGGAATCGCAACACCAACGGCGTCTTTTGCTTGAGCGGCACAGCCCGCATGTAGCGATCCTGGAACGACATCAGCTTCGGTGGATCGAAGCTGGCCGGCGCTTTGTTCACCCGCTCCAGAGAGAAGCTGCGGATCATTTCTTCGCGCGTGAACAGCTCGGTCTTATCGTCCAGCGACCAGCCCAGCAGCAGCAAGTAGTTGAGAATCGCGTCCGGCAGGTAGCCCACCTGCTCGTAGAAATCGACAATCACGGGATTGAACGTCTCGGCGGCCGTCTGCATGCCCAGGGCTTTGGCGATGGCCATGCCATGCTCATGCACCTGCGCAAAGTCGCGGTTCTTAAGATATTTGTCCAGCTTCCGTTTGCTGAGCTTGTTCTTGCTGCCCGGCTCGGCCACATACGGCAGATGCGCGAACTCTGGCAGCGCGTAGCCCAACGCCTGGGCAATGAACACCTGCCGCGGCGTGTTCGAGAGATGCTCCTCGGAGCGAATCACGTGCGTGATCTCGAAATCGTGATCGTCGACCACACTGGCCAGATGATACAGGCACGAGCCATCGGCCCGTTGCACCACGTGATCTTGCTCGCGTGCCCACTCGAACTCCACGCGGCCGCGCACGAGGTCGTTCAGCACCAGCGTCCCCTCGCGCGGAATCTTCAGACGCACGGCGGCCTGCCGACCCTCGGCCTCAAAGCGGCGGGCATCGGCATCGGTCTCGGCCATCCAGCGACGGCTGTACAGGAACGAACGTTTCTCGTTCTCCGCTGTTTTCCGCTCGGCCTGGATTTCCTCGGTCGTGGCGTAATCGCGATAGGCATGGCCTCGGCGCAGCAACTCGGTCGCGGCTGCCTTGTGCTGCTCCAAACGCTGCGATTGAAAGTAGGGCGCGTGCGGGCCTCCCACCTCGGGACCTTCGTCCCAATCCAAGCCCAGCCAGCGGAAGCCGCGCAAGATGGGCGCCAGCGCCGCCTCCACATTCCGCTGCTGATCCGTATCGTCGATCCGCAGCAGGAACTGTCCCCCCTGCTGCCGCGTGAACAACCAGTTGAACAGCGCCGTCCGCACGCCGCCAATATGCAGATATCCCGTCGGACTGGGAGCAAACCGCGTGCGAACCATCTAGGACCTCAAACGCGTGGAAAGGCAACGACTCAAGACCTCATTAGAGCAGGGTGCGAGGATCGTGTGCTAGGACCTGTTGGCCGCCTTCGGGTATGCTTGAATTCAGACACAATCAGGTCCAACGTCGATGCAAATCCCCGGCTCTGAAAACGCCGTCATCCAGGCAGACAAACTTCGCGGTTACCTGCTAAATGTGGATCACCCACGCGGCGGATCGAAAGCCCGACTCCTGATCTCGATGGGCTATTCTCTCGCAAATTGGCAGCAACTTGACGCTGACCTCCGCTGCTTGCACCTGACCGCCGATGTGGCGTCCGAACGAGAAACCGAGTACGGTAGGCGTTATGAGATCATTGCTCCGCTTGTTGGCCCGAAAGGCCGTGAAGTCTTGTTTCGCAGTGTCTGGCAGACCGATCTCGGATCAGATTGCCCCCGTCTGATTACCGTACATCCGGAATGGTGATAATATGGATTTCACGATGTACCAAGACGTCATCCTTAACACCGATCTTCCCGAGCAAAGCTTGTGCGCGGGCGATGTCGG
>JBGTDH010000464.1:0-9047 GCA_041748435.1 Pirellulales bacterium | reverse complement strand
TGGTGTGAAGTAGACCGCGCGAGCGCTCAATCCAGGTAGATGAACTCGCTGAGGTTGAACAGCGCCAGGCAGCAGTGGGCCAAAGCTTCTTTGGCCGGTTGCTGCGGAGCATTTTCGGCGTCGCGGAGACGCGCGGTGTGCTGGGTGAGAAACGCCAGGGCAGCGCCCGATTCCTCGTCGGTGGGCGCGCGGCATAGCGTGCGGCGATAAGCCAGATCGAGTTGCTCGCGCGGGTCTGAGGAGGCATGCAGCAGGTAGGACGCCAGGTCGCGCGCGGCGGTGAGAGAGAATTCCGAGTTGAGTTGCCACAGGGCCTGCGGAGCAGTTGTCGAGCGGTTGCGCTCGGGGCAACTGGCGTTGGTATCGGGGCGATCGAACACATCGAACAGCGGATAGCGCAGGTTGCGCCGCACGAACAAGTAGATGCTGCGGCGGCGATGGTCTTCCTCGTCCGGGCTAACTTCCCATTGCTTCTTGAGAAGCGTATTCAACAACTCGCTGGGGAGCGGCGGCATGACGCCGGGCCCGCCGCGCCGCGAGCTGAGCCGCTCGGCAGAGACGAGCATGGCATCGCGAATCGATTCGCCGTCCAGCCGCAGACGGTGCATGCGCGCCAACAGGCGATTCGTGGGATCGGCCGCGAGAGACTGGGTCCAGCTTTCCCGCGCGGCGACCGATTGCTCGGGCGTCCAATTGGCACAGCGCGGCCGGCTGGCTTGCTGATAGGTGGCCGAAGTGAGCAGCAGGCGATGCATCTCCTTCAAGCTCCAGCCGCGGCGGGGCAGTTCCGTGGCTAGCCAATCAAGCAACTCCGGATGCGTGGGCGTGTCTCCCATCTGTCCGAAGTCGCTGGGCGTGCGGACCAGCCCGCGGCCGAAGTGATACTGCCACAGCCGATTGACGATCACGCGCGTGGTGAGCGGATGCTCGGGACGCGTAAGCCAACGGGCGAGCGCGGCGCGGCGGCCACCTTCGCCATCATCGTTGATCGAGGATTTCCAGGCGTCGGCCACGCGCGGCACCGCCGGATCCAGCTTCGCTCCGGGCCGGCGGAAATCTCCGCGGACCATCAAAAAACTCTCCTTGGGCGGGTTCTTGGCCGGCTGTAACACGCGGCCCGTGGTCGGGTGCTTGAACAACTCCGCCGTCTCGAACACGGCTCGCAGGCGATAGAAATCCGCCTGGCTGATGGGATCGTACTTGTGATCGTGGCATTGGGCGCAGCCAATCTGCATGCCAAGGAGAGCGGCGCCCACGGTGCTGGTCATTTCGTTGAGGACGGTATGGCGGCGCTCGTCCTGCAGGTTCACATCCGGCATGTCGGGGCCGCAGAGCAGGAAGCCGGTGGCAATGGCCGCGGCATCGTCGCCGGGCGCCAGCACATCGCCAGCGATCTGCAGCCGCAGGAACTCGTCGTAAGGCAAGTCGCGATTGAGAGCGTCGATCACCCAATCGCGATACCTCCAGGCCTGGGGCCGCGCGGCATCGAACTCGAAGCCGTCCGAATCGGCAAAGCGGGCTAGATCGAGCCAGTGCAGTGCATGACGCTCGCCGTAGTGGGGCGAGGCCAACAACCGATCGATGAGCTTGATATAGGTCTTATACGACCCATAGGTCCTATTCGATTGCTCAAACTCCGCCACTTCCTGCGGTGTGGGCGGCAGGCCGGTGAGATCGAACGAGACACGGCGGATCAGAGTGGCGGCATCGGCCGGGGGCAGTGGCGTGAGCCCTTCTTGCTCCAGTCGCGCCTGAATGAAACGATCGACGGCGTTCTGGACCCAGGCCTCGTTCTTCACTGCGGGCGGCTCATTGCGCGCCAGCGGCGCGTACGACCAATGCTGGCGATCGTAAACCGTGATCGGCGGCTCGTTGAGGGCAGGTGGAACTACAGCTTCCTCCGCCAACGACACGCCGCCGAGGACCGTCACGAGAATGCAGAACGGAGTGTGAAGTCTATGCATCGTTCTCTAACTTATCCGCTGCGGGCGTTCCGGACCAACTTTCTGAATGCCGGCCGCACCGATTTGTGCAAATGGCGTGCAAACTCCCCGGTTAGATCATCACCACGATCAACTCCACCACGTCGGCAAAATCGCGGTGCGTACGCCTTACATTACCCAGGCCACACGCTAACTTGAGCTCGATCAGCCGAACCAGCGTGACTGCCGGCAAGCCATCGATCCGTACGATCTCGTCGGGTTCCGCGGGATCCGGGAACTTCACATTGTACGTTGCGTCGTCCCCGGCCGCTTCCCTGGACAGCACAAACTGCACCGGGATTCCTTCCGGTCCACGGAATTCACGCTGCTGGATGTACCATGTGAACTGAGCTTGTTCGAGCGAATGTTTCACCGTCGCGACGTCTTCCGAACGAACCAGCACGTCAACAACAACCGTGTTTCGCCGATACCCGTGCAGAAAAACCGCCACTCCTCCCACCATGGCGTGCGGCAGTCCGGCCGCGTCCAGCAAGTCGTGGCAACGGCGGGCCATGCTCCACACATTCTGGCTGCCCAGCATGGCGTACACGGCTCCTGCGGATGCGGTTTCGAGCATGGCCTGTTTTAGTTTAGATGCTTCGGCTTTTCCAACCACGCGATGTCTGCCAAGTCCTTGGGCCTCCCAGCCGCGCGCTTGTTTCGAATGAGGTCATCACGTCCGATGACATAGTACGTACGACCTTCCAGTTCAACCGGCATTCTGTGCGGCCATGCCTCGTCAAACTCCACGCCGCTGATTGAGGTCAGGATGTCGATCCTCCGAGGAACGGCTCCGATCTGAAATACGATGTCGGGCGTCTGTAAGTCCTGTAACGTGAGATCGAACAAGGGCGCCCGAAATTGTTGCAGAGCGCGCCAAACTCGGTTTGCATTTTCATCGGATCGGCGGATGTAAACGTCCAAATCGCCAGTTGCTCGAGGATAGCCGTGAGCTGCCAGTGCGTAAGCGCCAACTAACAGGAACTCAGCATTTTCCTCGGACAACGCGCGCAACATGTCGAGGAAGTCGGGGTTCAAGGACAGGTTCTCCGAGGAAGGCCCAGGCGTCCAGCGTAAGCTGCCACATCATTTCAATTCGCTGCTCGGCGGTAGTCTCGAGCAAGTCGTCGTCGTTGCCCTGATCCGACAGCTTCGTCTTGCGTATTGTTCGGTCCGATCGGTTCATGAACGCACTTAGCTCAAAATGTCTTCTACCACGTGGCCGGCCAAGTCGGTCAGGCGAGTATGGCGACCATGACCAACCGATTGGAGTCTAGTCTAGCGTGACGGAATCCCGAGACTCTGGCATATTTTCCGCGCTAACACGTCGGGGATTTCTACATGTCTCGGAACCGCTTCAACGGCACCATTTCTTGGGTTCACCCACAGCGAATGTCGTCTACCCTCGCGCTTCAAGAAACACCCATGATGACGCAAGTGGCGGAGGAGTGCGGAGCGTTTCACGAGATTGCAATCGTCTCTTTAATTGCATCTGATGGGACACCTCGCAAAATGTCGTCGCGCCGATCTTCAAGTATTAATTGAATCGCCTCGCGCAAACTATCGCGGCACTCATCCAACGAATGACCTTGACCATTGGCTCCCGCAATTTCAGGACAGTAGCCGATAAACCATTCGCCATCTCGTTCAAAAACCGCGGTAAACTCGTTTTGCATACGTTCGGCCTCCCTTCGATCTGTGCCGCTGCACGACGGGTACAATCCTCCAGCATGGCAATGCCCATTCCGCATCCGCGGGAAAATGCTTATTCAGCCAAGTGTCGGGACCAGCTCGTTCGCGTTAGTTCGCCAAAATAGGACTGTCGCAGTAAACCCAAACGTGATCGACCGAGACGCCACTTTATGCACCAGAAACAGCAGAGGGATCGCCAACAATGGTCCAGACCGACTTCATTGCTAATGCCAGATTGACTGGGAGGATGGCATCGTGTTCCCATGTGCCCGTGCCGGTATTCCTCATGCCCACGTTCTTGAGATGCCAAGCAATCTGATTACGGACGGCGCCATTTGTCTCACCGTTGATTGAAAACCTCAGAATGACTCTCATGGTGCTCACGCGGATTATTTCACTTCTTGCTCTTCCCAACTACTTTGTATTCTACCTTCGCGGGCTTCCGTTTCTCCGTTTCAAGGTGTTTGTCGTCGATATAGCCAACTTCCTTCGGTCCAATCAAATATGGATCACAATGCCACGTTCCTCGGCCGAGGAAGTTGCCGGCCTTGTCCGTGCATGTAAAGTTTACCCGCACGAAGTCAAAAACAGTGTCGCTAGGATTGGAAACCTTACCCCATATGTAGAGTCTGCCATATTTCCAGGTAGTTTTCTGCACCTCAAACTTCAGCGGAATATCCGCGGCGGTCTTCTCAACCGCTTCTACGACTATGACTTCGAAGTCTTCCGCAAACACTGAGGAAGCCCCAAGCAGATCGCTGCGGGTCAAAACAAACAGCCAAAATGCTGTTGAGAACTTAACGGGATTCATTTAAGCCTCTCGCGCCTATAATAAGATGTCTTCCACCACCCGGCCGGCGACATCGGTCAGGCGTTCGTCGCGGCCGTTGTGGCTGTAGGTAAGCTGCTCGTGATGCATGCCCAAGAGATGCAGGATCGTGGCGTGCAAGTCATGCACGTGAACCTTGTTCTCTGCCGCCCGCAGACCCACGGCATCGGTGGCGCCGTAGGCCATGCCGCCTTTCACACCGCCGCCGGCCAGCCACACGCTGTAGCCCCAGGGGTTGTGATCGCGGCCCGTGCCTTGCTCGCTCATGGGCATGCGGCCGAACTCGCCTCCCCAGATCACCAGCGTGTCGTTCCATAAGCCGCGGCGCTTGAGATCGGTGAGCAAGCCAGCGATGGGCTTGTCGGTCTTGCGGCACAGCGGCGTATGGTTCTTCTCCACATCGGCATGGGCGTCCCAGCCGTTCGTATCACCCGAATAAAGCTGCACGAACCGCACGCCCGATTCCACCAGCCGGCGGGCCAGCAGGCAGCGCGTGCCAAACTCATCGGTCTCCTTGTCGCCCAGGCCATACAGCCGCCGCGTCTCTTCGGTCTCGCGACTGAGATCGACCATGTCCGGCGCCGTCGATTGCATGCGATACGCCAACTCATAGGAGCTGATGCGGGCCGCCAGCTCGTCGTCGTACTCGCGCTCCGCCAGATGCCGCTGGTTCCACTGCCGCACGAGCTCCAGCGTGGCCCGTTGGCTCTCGCCGGAGAGAGACGAATGCAAGTTCAGGATCGGGTTCTTGCCCGGCCGCATGGGCGTACCTTGATGCACCGTGGGCAAATAGCCGTTGCCCCAGGCGGGTGGGCCCCCCTTTAATCCGCCGCCCGGATCCGGCATCACCACAAAGGCCGGCATGTTCTGATTCTCGCTGCCCAATCCGTAGCTGACCCAGCTCCCCAGGCTGGGGCGGCCCATCAGGATGCTGCCGGTGTTCATCTGATACACCGACTGCGGATGATTCACGCTGTCTCCATGACAGCTCCGCAGGACGCACAACTCATCGGCGTGCGAGGAAATCTCGGGCAGCAAATCGCTGATCTCCAAGCCCGACTGACCACGCGGCCGCAAAGGCCGCAGCGGTCCCAGCAGCGGATTGGTGGCCACTTTTCGCCGCGTCATCACCATGCCAAAGCTCTCAGGCAACGGCTGCCCGGCGTATTTGATCAGGTCCGGCTTAGGATCGAACAGATCCATGTGGCTCGGGCCGCCGTGCATGAACAGGTAGATCACACGCTTTGCCCGCGGAGCAAAATGCGTCGGTTTGGCGGACAGAGAGTTGCCCTGCTTGCTGCCTCCCGCAGCATCCGCGGAGGTCAACAGTCCTTCCTCGGACAACAGGCTGGCCAAAGCCAGGGCGCCAATTCCGCCCCCTGCACGCGTAAGGAAATCCCGCCGCGTGCCGAGTTCGGGAAAATGCCTGGACGGGGAGCGATTCGCGCGTGGATCGAGCATGCCCTTATTGAAATCGAATTGAGGCGTGGCCGTCAAATGATTTCTTCCGCCGCCGCCTGCTTCATCCTTCCTCCTTCTTTAAGCCGCTGTGGCGGTGGCGTTCCAGGCCCAATTGCGCCTGTACTACACTTAGAAACGGAAGAGCCACATTGTTGGAACGCCCGCCCGAGGCTATTGCTCGCTCCTATCTGTGTTTATCCGTGTTCATCGGTGGCCATTCCAGGTATGCGATCTCCTTGGCGTCCTTTGTCTGGCAGGAAGCGGCAGGAAGCCAAGCTTGCACAGCTAATCGCAACAATACAACCAATCCGGGATAGGGGCAGCCCTCATTTTCGATCGCCTCCCCTCTCCCCGAAACGCGCGATGTTGGATTGCCCATGCTCTCTCTTTGCGCTCTTACCGTCTTCGCGGTGCGGTTGCCTTCGACCGTTTGACTCCAGCAAGCAGAGATTACCGCGAAGAAGCAGATCGGCTGACGCAACCGCCTCGAACACCGGCCCCCCGTTTTCGCCGCGCGTGTCCGAAAATGGGGCGTGGGCCCAAATTGCAGAGCCCTCGCCACGGCGGGCGTGCCTTGCTTGCGGGCGCTCTGCTATAATCGATCCCGTTGATCCTGCCTGGCCGGGCCGACGCAGCCCACCCACCCAACCGTCTCGATCGATTATGCAGCGCAACCTTTGGTGTCTCTGGATGCTTGCGGGAACGGCGATCATCCCGCGCGCGACGGCAGCGGAGATCACCCCGGAGATCAGTTTCGAGCGCGACGTGCGGCCCCTGTTCAAGACGCACTGTTTTATGTGTCATGGCGAAGGGAGCGAGCGCGAGGGCAATCTCGATTTGCGCCTGATGCGCCTGGCTGTGTCGGGCGGAGATTCAGGTCCGGCGATCGTGCCGGAGAAGGCCGAGGAGAGCCTGCTGTATCGGCGTGTGCGGGATCACGAGATGCCGCCGGGGAAGAAAAAACTCACGCCGGCCGAGATTGGCAAAATCGAGCGTTGGATCGCCGCCGGGGCGCCCACCGCGCGTCCCGAGCCGGAGCAACTCGGCGAACAGCACCACATCACCGAAGAGGAGCGCGCCCATTGGGCCTTTCAGCCGGTGAAGGCGATCGAGCCACCTCCGGTGAAGGGGCACGCTCGCGTTCGCACGCCAATCGATCACTTCTTGATGAAGGAATTGGAACAGCATAATCTCTCGTATGCCGACGATGCCGACAGAGCCACACTGCTCCGCCGCGCCACGTTGGATTTGACCGGACTGCCGCCGACTCTGACGGAAACGGATGCGTTCCTGGCCGACGAATCGCCCGATGCTTACGAACGGCTGCTCGATCGCCTGCTGGCCTCGCCGCAGTACGGAGAGCGATGGGGCCGGCACTGGCTGGACGTGGCCGGCTACGCCGATAGCGATGGCTATACGGAGCAAGATCCGCAACGACCGCATGCCTGGCGCTATCGCGATTATGTGATCCGGGCGTTCAATGCCGATCAGCCGCTCAACGCGTTTCTCATCGAGCAACTGGCCGGCGATGAGCTGCTCACGCCGCCGTACAGCAATCTCTCGCCCCACGATATCGAGAAGCTCGCCGCTACGGGCTTTCTTCGCATGGCGCCCGATGGCACCGCGTCCGGCGGCGTGGACAAGAACCTGGCGGCCAACCAGGTCGTGGCCGATACGCTCAAGATTGTGACCAGTTCTCTGTTGGGCCTGACCGTGGCGTGTGCCCAATGCCACGATCATCGCTACGATCCCATCTCGCAGGCCGATTACTACCGCCTGCGGGCCATCTTCGAGCCGGCGCTGGATTGGAAGAACTGGCGGGCGCCGCCGGCCCGTCTGGTGTCGCTGTACTCCGAGGCAGATCGCGCGGCGGCCAAGGAAGTGGAGGCCGAAGCCAAGGCGATCGAGGAGCAGCGCACGAAGCGGCAGAACGAGCTGATCGAAGAAGTTTTCCAACGCGAACTCGCTAAGCTCCCCGAGGAAATGCGCGAAGCGGCGCGCATTGCGCGAGACACGGCCGCCAAACAGCGCACCGAGGAGCAGAAGGCGCTGCTGAAGAAACAGCCCAGCCTGAATGTGGCGGCGGGCTCGCTGCGGCTGTTCGACAAGAAAGCCGGCGAAGAGCTGGATAAGTTCACCGCGGAGGCCGCCGAGGTGCGGAAGCGTAAGCCGGTGGAGAATTTCGTCGCCGCGCTCACCGAACTCCCCGGCAAGTTGCCGGCCACGCATTTGTTTCACCGCGGCGATCATGAGCAACCCAAGCAAGCTCTCTCGCCCGGGGAACTTACTATTCTGGCGGATAGCAGCGACTCCCCGATTCCCGCGGATGATGCCTCGCTTCCGACCAGCGGCCGGCGGCTGGCTTATGCCCACTGGCTCACCAACGGCCGGCATCCGCTCGTGGCGCGCGTGCTAGTGAATCGCGTCTGGTTGCATCACTTTGGCCGCGGATTGGTGCCCACGCCCGGCGACTTCGGCGCGCTGGGAGAGAAGCCCACGCATCCCGAATTGCTTGATTGGCTGGCCGCCGATCTCGTGGCCGGCGAGTGGCGTCTCAAGCGGCTGCACAAACAGATCATGCTCTCCACGGCGTATCGGCAGGCTTCGACGCGCAGCGAGACTCAGGACGCGATCGATCCCGATAACCGGCTCTACGGCCGCAAATCGATTCTGCGTCTGGAGGCCGAAACGCTCCGCGATACGCTGCTGGCCATCAGTGGGCAACTGAATGCCAAGATGGCTGGCCCCGCCGTGCCCGTGATGGCCGATGAGGTCGGCCAGTTCGTGGTGGGCATCGAGAATCTCAACGCCGGGAGGCCGGGTCCGGTCATTCCGCTGAAGGGGGAAGAGTTCCGCCGCAGCGTGTACGTGCAAGCCAGACGCAGCCGACCGTTAAGCGTGATGGCCGCCTTCGATGCCCCGCTGATGGAACCCAATTGCGAGTGCCGCAGCGCCTCGACCGTCGCGCCGCAATCGCTGCTCCTGATGAACAACGAGTTCGTGCATGATCGCTCGCGCGAGTTCGCGCGCCGCGTGCAGCGCGAGGCCGGCGACGATCCCCAATCGCAAGCCCAGCACGCCTG
>JBGTDH010000463.1:0-7907 GCA_041748435.1 Pirellulales bacterium | reverse complement strand
GCGGAACCCACGCGCCGTCGACATACAGTTCGTTCCACATGTGATAGCCGAATCCTTGCAGCGATTCGACGTACACCAGCCCGATGGCCACCCGCGCCGGGATGCCGCTCGCGCGGGCCAAGGCGGCCAACAGCACGGCGTGTTCGGTACAGTCTCCCTCGCGGGTTTGAGCCACGTCGGCCGCAGTGGCCAGCGCCTGGGTGAAGTTCTTGGTGAGCACGTTCGCTTTGACGTACCGCTCCAGCGTCATCGCCAGCCGTCGCGAATCGGTCTCGCCGGATGCCGCCTCGCGAGCCATGCGCACGACTAACTCGTGATCGCTCTGAATCAGGTTGTTAGGCTGTCGGTCCGCATCCGTGGGCGGAGTCTGCGGCGCGGGTTGCGGGCCGCGTGCATCTTCGACCGAAACAATCACTTCCGCGGTGTTGCCGCCCAGCGATCTGACCTGCTGATACGAGCCACTTGGAAACACGCGGGCGGGATCGTTTTCCGGTACGCCCGCCGGCCCCTCGATTGTTACTTCGTAGCGCAGGCGCCTCGCTTGATGTGGACGCGTTAGAGGTTGTTCCAGCCGCACAAGGGTCGTCACGCCCAGGTCGGGCGCTGTTCCGCTGGTCCCCGTTCCCGCGGCTTCCAAGGCGCGTTGCTTTGTGGTGCGATACGTCTCCCAGGAGAAGGCGTCTGTCTTGGTTTTGAGGATTTCTCCCTGGGCGTTGGTCCAGGCAATCGACTGGATGGTTTGACCGTTGGCAAATCGGGTTCGAACGTCAATCTTCAAGAGCTTGCGCGAGCCCTCCAGAAGTTTCGTCTCCTCCTCGGACTGGGCGGCGAATTCGTAGGTTGCCAGTTGATTAAAGATAGGGGCCAGCGCCGGCACGGTGCGCTTCTCTCCCGGCTTGAGCGGGTTGCGAAGCAGCGCATGCTCCAGCGCGAAGAGTCCGCCGTAGCGGTCTCTCCAGGGAATGCTGCTGGAAATGGTCTTGCCGGTAGTGGTGGTTTCGATGTGCAACTGCCCGTCGCGCACTTCTCCGCGCGCCGTCTGGGGAGTGGGTCCGACTTGCTGCCGGCTCTCAAAGCGGATCAAGCGTCCGTCGGAGGTTTCGAGCGACTTGAAGCTGGCGCCGGGCGCGGTTTGATTGCCGAACCGCTGCACATTCATTTGTTGCTCGGCCTGTACTTCCAGCAGCGAGTGGCCATCCTGCTGGACGTGCCGGGTGGTGGTGTGGACGTAACCCAGCGCAGCACCTTGCAGGAGAATGGCGTCCCAGGTTTCGCCCGGTGGCACGCTGTTCCCTGGCGAGGCCGAGGCAGTTGAGGGCGTGGAGATTGCCGCCTGCGCCGAGTCCGAGGGCGCCGTCTGAGGCTGCGAGCCGCAACCGCCGTAAACCACGATCAGCCAACCGGACAACACCAGGCGGGCCGCTCGTGAACGTCGATCTGCCCCAATAATCATGACGTGGAACCAGAGAATTGAATTGTGGTTGTGCTTGAAGTATATCAGATCGGTCCGATCCGCCGCTGCTAGAAGGCGCGGCGGGTGTGCTCAAACATCCTGGCGGTGCTAAGCGATTCTTGGCCGAACACGACGCGACGCGCGCGATGCAGCCGGTCCGCTTCCCGCCGCATTAATCTGCCCGCAGCAACATGATTGAGGTGCGTCGCCGCGACGTGTTGATGTTGCATCTCCTCGTCATAGAAATAGACCACCTTGAACTCCTTCCACGGCTGGTCTGCTCCTTTTCCGCTGCGGCGGCAAGGGCCGTCGTTTCTGTCCGCATTTCCGCCGCTTCTCTTTGATTGTGGCGCGACGCTTCTGCGTCTCCGCCTGAGTGATGATGGGAACCATCACGCCGTCACACCCGACATACACGCGGGTCTTCTCCGGCACGACGCGTCCCTCTTCCCGCACGGGGCAATCGGCTGCGGTCCAAGCGGTATCCAGCAGGGCCGATTGTTGCAGGGCCTGCACGCGTCGGCCTTCCGCTTCGACCAAGAGCCGCAACTGCTCGCCGCTCCTCTGGATCTGGGCCGTACGCGTCAGGTTCTCTGCCCCCTTGTCGAAACTCGGCGCGCTCTGATTCTCGCGACAGGCCATCTCGCGAACGCCCCGTGTCACGCGGAACTCCGCCGAGAGATTCCGCACCTGCTCTTCGCTGCCCGCCAACCAATCTCCATCGGGCGCGTTGTTCACCGCCTGCATGACCGATTGCAGATATTGCTGCACCTCCGGCTGCAAGGATGCCATCAACTTCTCGGGCGCAACGTGTGGGGTCGCCATAACTCGCTCCTTGAATTGGTATCATCTTGACGTCCTCCGGGAACGAATGCCAGATTACCCACTCCACGCAAATCGCGTCAGTCGATTTTGTCACACCCCTAGATCGATACGTCCATACCACAACCGCCGGGCTGGATTCGACCTACCGGCATGGCCTACACTTGCTACATACGGAGCAGCCACTTCCCGATACCGTTTCCGGAGCCGATCCATGCGTCGATCCCTGTGCCTTCTCGCCCTGTGGACCGTGCCGTGCCTCGTTTCTGGGCTGCATGCCGGCGACGGTCCCAAACGCATCGAGAAAGTGATGGCGGCCCCGGAGTACAAGCATGCCCATTGGGGCGTGTTGTTCGCCGATCTGGAAAAGGGAGAAGTGGTCTACGAGCACAGCGCCGATAAGTTGTTCGTGCCGGCCAGCACCACGAAGCTGTTCACCGTGGCTACGGCCTTGGATGCACTGGGCGCCGGCTATCGATTCGAGACCCCCGTCGTGCGGCGCGGCGACGTAAAGGCCGATGTGCTGGAAGGGGACCTCATCCTCATTGCCAGCGGCGACCTGACGATGGGAGGCCGCACCGATGCCCAGGGCCGCATCGCGTTCACGAACTCCGATCACACCTACTCCAGCACCACCGGCAAGAGCGAGCTTACGGAGCCCGATCCTCTAGCCGGACTGAAGGAGCTGGCCCGCCAAGTGGCCGCGGCGGGCATCAAGCGCGTGACCGGCGATGTACTCATTGACGACCGCTTGTTCGAGCAATCACAATCCAGCGGCAGCGGGCCAACGCGGGTTACGCCCATCGTGGTGAACGACAATGTGATCGACATTCTGATCACGCCGGCGATGGCGGGATCTGCGGCCAAAGTCACGTGGCGTCCGCAGACCACCAGCGTGCGCGTTGACGAGCGGGTGGAAACGGTGGCGGCCGGCGGAACCTCGCAAGTGACCGTCTCCGCACTCGGCTACAACCGCATTCTGGTGCGGGGCCACGTGCCAGAGGGACGCAAGCCGCTGGTGATGATCTCGGAGGTGCATAACCCGTCGTCGTTCGCGCGATCGCTGTTCATCGAAGCCTTGCGGGGTCACGGCGTGCTGGTCAATGCTTCGCCTCTGGAATGGAACCACGTCGACGATCTGCCGGCGTTGGCGGAATGCCAGAAGCTGCCGCGCGTGGCATTGCTCACGTCGCCGCCGTTTGCCGAAAATGCCCGGCTGATTCTGAAGGTCAGTCACAACCTGCATGCCAGCACGCTGCCGCTGCTGGTGGCCGCCAAGCATGGCAAGCGCACGCTGGACGAGGGCCTGCGTTTGCAGCACGACTTCCTGGCCCGCGCGGGCGTGGAGGTCGAAACGATCTCGTTCGGCGGCGGAGCCGGCGGCTCGCGGTCTGATTACAGCACGCCCAGGGCGACCGTGCAGCTCTTGCGGGCCATGCATGGCCGTCCTGATCACGAGGCGTATCTCAAAGCGCTGCCCCTTCTGGGTGTGGATGGCACGCTCTCGACGCACGCCAGCGCAGACAGTCCCGCACGGGGCAAGGTGCAAGCCAAGACGGGCACGCTGTTCTGGACCAACTCCATGAACGGCCGCGAGCTGATGACCAGCAAAGCCCTGGCGGGCTACATGAGTACGTCCGGCGGGCGGCGGCTGGCGTTTGCGCTGTTCGTGAACAACGTGCATATCAACACCAGCGAAGAAGCCAACCAGGCCGGCAAGACCCTCGGCCGATTGTGCGAGATCGCGTACGAGGCGTGGTGATGGAAAGCATCGCGGAAGACCTGGCGCTGGGGTTGCGCTACCATCAGGCGGGGCAGACGGCGCTGGCCGAGCAAACCTATCGCAGCGTTCTGGCGCGCGAGCCGCAGCATGCCGATGCTTTGCATCTTTTGGGCGTGTTGGCCTTGCAATCGGGGCAGCATGCCGTGGCCGTGGACTTCATTCGTCAGGCGATCGCCCAGAACTCCACGCAGCCGGCATATTTCAATCATCAGGGCATCGCCCTGTCCAATCTGAGACGTAATGCCGAGGCGGCCGATTCGCTGCGCCGGGCGCGGCAGCTCGCGCCGCAGATGTGGGATGTTCACTACAACCTCGGGAATGTATTGCGGGAGCTGGGGGAAGCGGACGCGGCGATTGCCTCGTTCCGGCAGGCGGTCACGCTGCGGCCCAACTATGCGGAGGCCTGGTTCAACCTGGGCAACGCGCTCCGCGGCGCCGGCCAATTGCGCGAATCGATTCTCGCCTTTCAGCGGGCGCTGTCGGCCAAGCCGGGCTATCTCAAGGCCATGCTCAACCTGGGCGATGCCTGGCACGATCTGCACGAGTACGATCAGGCCATCGCCGCATTCCTGCAAGTGCTGGCGCTAAAGCCCGATCATGCCAAGGCCCACAACAATCTGGGCACGGTGTATCGCAGCCTCGATCGTCATGCGGATGCCGTGACCGAGTTCCAGCAGGCGGTCGCCATCGAGCCCGACTTTGCCGAAGCGCACAACAATCTGGGCGCCGCGCTCTTGGATCTCAAGCGCACGCCGGAAGCCCTCGAGGCCCTGCATCGCGCGTTGGAGTTGAATCCCCGCTACGCCAAAGCCTACAACGGGCTGGGAGCGGCGCAACGGGCCATGGATCAGGTGGTGGAGGCCGTGGCCACATTTCGCACGGCGATCGAGCTGGATCCTCAACTGCCCGAGACGCATACGAACCTGGGATCCTCGCTGCAAGAACTGGGAATGGTCGACGAAGCCATCGCCAGTTTTCGGCGAGCCATCGAACGGAAGCCGGAAGCGTCGGAGCAGCACTTCGGCCTGGCCAGCGCGCTGCTCCTGCAAGGAGACTTTGCCGCCGGCTGGCCGGAGTACGAGTGGCGCCTTAAGGGCAAAGATCAGCCCAAGCACAATCTGCGCTCGCCTCTCTGGGACGGCGGCGATTTGCGCGGCCGCTCGATCATGCTGCTCTCCGAACAGGGCATGGGCGACACGCTGCAATTCATTCGCTATGCAAAGATCGTCAAGGATCGCGGCGCCGCGATCACGCTCGGCTGCCCGTCGGCACTGGTGCGGCTGCTCTCCACGTGCCCTTATCTGGACCACGTGGCCTCGGAGCTGACGCAGGAGGGTTTCGATTGCCACGTCCCGTTGATGAGCCTGCCGCACCTGTTGGGCGACATGCTCGACACTTCGGCCGCGCTCGTTCCGTACTTGTTTGCCGATCCGCAGCTCGTTGATCTTTGGCGAGCGCGGCTGGCCGCCTATCCCGGCATCAAGGTCGGCATCAACTGGCAAGGAAACCCCAAATACGCCGGCGACCGGCAGCGTTCGATCCCGCTGGCTCAGTTCGAGCCTCTGGCCCGCGTGCCGGGCGTCACGCTGATCAGTCTGCAGATGGGTTACGGTACGGAGCAAATCGCGGAACTGGCGGATCGGATGAACCTTGTGACGCTGGGAGACGACGTCGATCGCGCCCACGGCGCCTTCATGGACACGGCCGCCGTAATGCAGGGTCTCGACCTGATCATCACGTCCGACACGTCGACGCCCCATCTGGCCGGCGCGCTGGGCGTGCCGGTCTGGATGGCCACTCCTTTTGCCCCGGACTGGCGCTGGATGCTGCACCGCCAGGATAGCCCCTGGTATCCCAGCATGCGGCTATTCCGCCAAACGATCCGCGGCGACTGGAGCACCGTGTTTGCGGATATCACCGCGGAGTTGACCATTTATCGGCCCGAGTGATCAATGACTTTATTCGATACACACTGTCACCTGGATCAGCCGGAGTTCGAGGAAGATCGCGATGCCGTGATCGATCGTGCGGCCGCGGCGGGCGTCCAACGAATGCTAACCGTGGGCATCACGGCTGATTCGAGCGCGGCGGCCGTGGCCTTGGCTTCCCGTCGTGCGGAAGTTTATGCCGCCGTTGGTCTGCAGCCCAATTATTGCGGGCAGGCGCAGCCGGGAGACTGGCAGCGCGTGCTCGATCTGGCCAGCCGGCCCCGCGTTGTGGCGCTGGGAGAGACGGGCCTGGATCGCTACTGGGATTACACGCCCTGGCCCGTGCAGCAGGACTATTTCGATCGCCACCTGCGGCTCTCCCAGCAAACACTGTTGCCTTTTATCGTTCACAGCCGCGAGTGCGACGAAGACATCCTGATCATGCTGCGGGAAGCCCGCGCGCGAGGCCCGTTGTGCGGCGTGATGCACTCATTCACCGGCACGGCGGCCACCGCGGCCGAGTGCCTCGACCTGGGGCTTTACATCAGCTTCGCCGGCATGGTGAGCTACAAGAAATCGCAACCGCTGCGCGACGTGGCCCGTGCCCTTCCCGACGATCGGTTGCTGATCGAAACCGACAGCCCTTATCTGGCGCCGCATCCCCTGCGCGGCCAGCGCAACGAGCCGGCCCATCTGGTGCATATCGCAACCTGCCTGGCCGAGGCGCGGGCAGTCGACGTTACCCTGCTTTGCCAACAGACCGAAGCCAACGCTCGCCGTCTGTTCCGCGTGTGACGCACGATGATCTCGTCGACCACCTGCTGCGGCGTAATCTTGCGCAGCCGGCTCTCGGGTTTGAGGATCAGGCGATGGGCCAGTACGGGAACAATCGCTACTTCAATCGGCGAGCGAGGCGGCGTCCGCTTGAAGTGCCGTCAATCGCCCAGACAACCTCCGGCAGTCTGCCGATTCTTCCAATGATGCTCCAGGTTGCGAGTCAACTGATTCATCGGACCTCAGCGAGCGATCCGCTCTTTGCCCACCAGCGGCCGCAGGGCCTCGGGCACCAGCACGCTGCCGTCGGGTTGCTGATAGTTTTCCAGAATGGCAATCAGCCCGCGGCTGATGGCGATGGCGGTGCCGTTGAGCGTGTGCAGCAGGTGCGTTCCTTTTTCGCCTTTCTGTCGATACCGGATATCCAAGCGGCGGGCCTGGAAGTCGGTGCAGTTGCTGGTGCTGGTTACTTCACCGTACTCGCCCGCTGCGCCCCGGCCCGGCATCCAGGCCTCCAGGTCGTACTTGCGATAGGCCGGGCCTCCGAGATCGCCCGTGGCTGTATCGACCACGCGATAGGGAATGCCCAATCCATCGAACAGCCGGCATTCCAGCTCGCAGAAATGCTCAAGCATCGCATCGCTCTGATCCGGACGGGTGAAGGCGAACATCTCCACCTTCGTGAACTGATGCACGCGATATAGTCCGCGCGTAGCCTTGCCGTGGGCGCCGGCCTCGGTGCGGTAGCAATGGCTGATGCCGCAGACCTTAATCGGCAGCCGTTCCTCGTCGATCACCTCGCCGGCCAGCAAGCCGCCCAGCGTAATCTCGGCCGTGGCCACCAGGCTCAGGTCGCTGTCGGCGATGCTGTAAATCTGCGTCTCCGGCCCGCGCGGAATATAACCGGTGCCTTGCAACACTTCATTGCGGGCCAGGTCGGGAGTGATGGTGGGCGTAAAGCCCTCCTTCATCAGCAGATCGATGGCATAGCGCTGCAGGGCCAGTTCCAATAGCACGGCATCGTTCTTCAGGAAGTAGAAGCCATGGCCGGCGACCTTGGCGCCCCCCTCCAGATCCAGCAGGTCCAGCTTTTCGGCCAGGGTCACGTGGTCGAGCGGCTTGAAGTCGAATTTCGGCAGCGGCGTCT
>JBGTDH010000462.1:0-3199 GCA_041748435.1 Pirellulales bacterium | reverse complement strand
TCGTCCAACGCCAGCAGCGCGTCCGGCGGCGTGTCCACGCCAACGTGGAGTTCTTGCAGGTCCACTCTCTGCCATTGCCCGCCGTGCTTCTCGCGCTTTGTTCGTCGGGCGTTCTCGACCAGGATCCGCCGCATGGCCTGGGCGGCGGCCGCGAAGAAATGTCCGCGACTATTCCACTGCTGGGCCTGCGGAACATCCACCAGCCGCAGATAGGCCTCGTGGACCAGCGCCGTGGCCTGCAAGGGCTGGTCCGGTTTCTCGCGCCGCATGCGATCGGCCGCCAGTTGACGAAGCTCTTCGTACACCAGGGGCAGCAACTGTTCCGCCGCCGCCGGATCGCCGCGGTCGATTTGCGAGAGGACCATGGTAATCTCGTTCATAACGTCCGATTGCACAGCGAGGCCATGACGTACTCGTCGATATTCAGCGCGGGGCGCAAGTCGGCGAGCAAGCCGGCTACGTCCAACTCATACACGCTATGCCGCGCTGCATTCCAGGAGACGCACCGAGTTCTGCTCGAAACGGATTCGAATTTGCGGGCCAATTACCAACTCTATGCACCAGAGCATGACGACATGCAGTCGGCCTTAAGCGATGCCCGCGAGCAAGTCCTCAAAGAACGCGCCGCCAAAGTGGCGCTGTAGACGCGGCTGGCGGAAGTCGAGGAGGACCTGCGCCTTGGGAGGGAAGATTCGCGGCCGGCGGAGCCAGCGACAGCGTGACCAGGGCGAGCAGGACGTTGGCGACGAGAACCACCGAGGCAGGTGAACCTGTCTTCATGGGATTTCAATGCCACGTCAGTTACGGCAACTTACTTAAGCGGCTTGACCATCAGGTTGCGATACTGCACCACGCTGCCGGGATCGTGCTGTTGCAGGGCCAGATGACCTTTCTTGTGGGTGTTCTTCTCGTCTACGTAATCGACCACCACCTTATCATTCACCTTAATCACGATGTGGTTGCCCTTGATGGCAATGTGCTGCGTCCACCACGTATCGTCCGGCACAAGCTGCTCGCGCACGTTCACGAAGTTGTACAGACTGCCCGTGCGCTTGGGGTCTTTGTGGCTGTTGTTGACCTGCGCCTCGTAGCCGGTGGGCCAGCCGGTGCCAAACGCGGTGCGGAAGTACATGCCCGAGTTGCCCCCCTTGTTCAGCTTGACCTCCGCCTTGAACTCGCAGTCGGTGAATTCCTGCTCCATGTAGAATAAGTGGCTGCGATCGCCCCGCCCCACAATGCAGCCCTCCACGACGGACCAGTTCTCCGGCATCTCGCTGGCCTTCCAGCCGTTGAGAGTCTTGCCGTCGAACAGGGAAGTCCAACCGTCGGTTGACTTCTCCTGCGCTCCCGCCATTCCCGCCATCGCCACGAACATCAATGCAGCCGCCCATGCGCGTGTCATCTGAGGATACCCTTTCACGAGAATTGAAACGCCGCCACGAATGGCTCTTAGTGTGCGTGATGGCGGCGCGAAAGTAAACGGGGCAGACGGCGTTGCCGACAAGTCCCGCCGCACTCGCCTCAGCGGGCGAGGGCTTCCTGCTCCATCGCCTTGCGCACGCCGACGTAAGAGCGCTGCGCCTTGAGGCAGGTCTGCCGGAAGGTCTCGGGGCGGGAGACGCCGCTGATGCGGAATGTCTCGACCTTTCCCTTGCGAAACACCAGGTCGCCGGCCGGATACCACTGCTGCCCGGGGAGAATCACGACGTCGATCGCGTCGAACTCGTCCAGGCCAATCCACCGCTCATCGACCGGCCGCGGGCGGTTCTGCACGATCACGCGGCGATTCGTCAACCGATAACGGCGGCAGTTGAACGGGGCCAGCATCCAGAAGAACAGCGTCAATGCCACCGGAATCGTCAGCAGCATCATCAGCTTGCCCACCGTGAACATGTAGCCAACGCCGGACCGGTTGAGATACAGCCGCCCCAAGGCCCTGCCCAGGGGATGGGCCGCAATCGAGGGCCAAACCGTCATAATCGTGACTTCGCCCAGATCGGGCGGGGCAACACCGGCGATCGCCTGCTTCATGGCACAGTAACCCAAACTTCGTAAGATGATTCCAAGCCAAACAGTATCAGGAGCAGGCCGAAAATGCCAGGGTCCAATCCGCACCGTTTGCTCGAGCGTTTCCTGCGATATGTCCGCATCGAGACCACGGCCATCGAAGGCGTCGCGGGCTATCCCAGCTCCCCGGGGCAGTTGGAGCTGGGCCGCATCTTGCAGGACGAGCTGCGAGCGATGGGTCTAGCCGACGCCCGCCAGGATGAGCATGGCATTGTGCTGGCCACGCTTCCGAGCAACTGCCCGCACGACGTGCCGGCCATCGCCTGGTTTGCGCATGTTGATACTTCGCCGGAAACCAGCGGCAAGGACGTGCGGCCGCAGGTGTGGCAAAACTATCACGGCGGCGACCTGACACTTCCGGGAGATCGCACGAAGGTCCTGCGAGTGGCAGACAATCCCGAGCTTGCGGACCTCAAGGGTCAGACAATCATCACGACCGACGGCACCACGCTCCTGGGCGCCGACGACAAGGCCGGCATCGCCGCCATCATGGAGGCCGTGCATCTGCTGATCGAGCAACCGCACATCCTTCACGGCCCGCTGCGTATCTGCTTCACCTGCGATGAAGAGATCGGCCACGGCGTCGATCACATCGATCTGGCCGAGTTAGATGCAGTCGCCGGGTATACGCTGGACGGCATGGGCGCCAATGAGATCGATGTCGAAACCTTCTCCGCCGATCTGGCGCAAGTCACCGTGCGCGGCGTCAACATTCATCCCTCGATTGCCAAGGGCCGCATGATCAATGCCCTTCGCGTGGCGGCCGCGCTCGTGGATCGTTTGCCGCGGGACATGCTCTCTCCGGAAACCACCGCCGGTCGCGACGGGTTCCTGCACCCTTATCATGTGGAAGGGGGCGTGGCCGAAGTGCAGCTTCGCATTTTGTTGCGAGACTTCGCGACCGCCGGCCTGACCGAGAAAGCCAGGCTCCTCGAACAGACGGCCGCCGCCGTGCTGCGCGACTTCCCCGGCGCGGCGATCGACATCCGCGTCAATGCGCAGTATCGCAACATGGCCGAGGGCCTGACCCGCGAGCCGCGCGCCGTGGCCTACGCGGAAGACGCTCTGCGCCAACTGGACCGCGAACCCAAGCGCACCATCATCCGCGGTGGCACCGACGGCTCCCGCCTCA
>JBGTDH010000461.1:0-2212 GCA_041748435.1 Pirellulales bacterium | reverse complement strand
AGGCGCGGCCCGCGAGGGAGGGCGCCGGCTCGGCGGGCACGAGGCGCGGCTGCATCGAGGGCAAGAACGGCTCGATGCGCGGGGCCTCCTCATCGTCCAGCAACTCGGTGTTACTTGTCTCGACGAGCAGCACCGGCGCTTCCTCCGCGGGGTCCTCCGCCATTGCCACCACGCTGATCTGGGATTCCCGGCGTGGCGACAACGATCGGAGAAGGGCGTCGTAAGACCGTTTCTCGGCGGGATCGGTCAGGCAGAGGTCGGCCAGCTTGAGTTCGAAGACGATACGCTGCGCCAACCTCTCGTGCGGACCGTTAAGATGCTCGAAGATGCGAAACATTTGCTCGAGCATGGCATGCCCGATCCGCGCGGGATCCGCTTCGAATCGCTCCAGACCCAACAGCGCGTAGTGGCACAGCGGCCGCTGCGGCGTTGTGATCTCGAGCCAATCGCGATAGGGGTCGATGGTAGCCATGATGTTCAGGGGACCTGCGTGGCCCGGCCATCGTTGCGGCTGCCGAGGTCGCAATGCACGGTCTGGGAGGTTTCGTAGCGGATCGTGCGAACGGAGCCATCGCACATGGCCATCCACACGCCGGCCGGATGGGAGCTGCCGAAACGGAAATGCTCGTGCTGTTGCTTGTCGTCTCGCTTGGGCGGCTGCACGGTCCAGCGCCAGTGATCGAGGTCGTCTCCGCTGAGCGCAGGTCCGTCGTCACCAATGCACGTGCCCCACGGCGCGTCATCCTGAGACAGGTACTTCTCGCCAACGAGGTAGGTCTGACTCAATCCATCCGTGATATCGGCAAAGCGGACCTGGCTGCGTTGATGCCCCACACCATTGAATAGAGCCACACAGTTATCGGGGAGAAAGCCGTTGCCCGCGGCGGCCTCGGCATGGTTATCGGGTCCGAAGCCCCAGCCGACGATCATCGATCCGCCATTGGCCGCATAGCAACTGCGAAACCAGCCGCCCGGGACCGGGACATCGAAATTCCCATACGGTCCGATCGGCTGCGTGTTGGGATAATTCAAGCGAATGGCATTCGTCGTGGCGGCGCGGCGCGTGGGGCAGGTGTAAATGGGAACCACTCTCGGCAACATCTGCCTGGCCCGAACTCGATCCGCGGGGGTGGGGCCGCTTCCCAGTTCCCACAGGGCTTGCTGTTCGATGAACGGCAGGATGTTGTAGAAGAAGCCTCCGGGCTGCTCGCGCCCAAAGCCAGCCCCAGGCTCTCCCACCCAGCCATAGCCCCAGCCGCCGCTGGGCAGGTGCTTAGCCGTGTCGTGATGGCCATGTGCCGCCAGCGCGATCTGCTTCAAGTGATTCTCGCACTGCGTGCGGCGGGCCGATTCGCGCGCGCCCTGCACCGCGGGCAACAGCAGCGACATTAGCAGTCCGATTATGAAGATCACCACGAGCAACTCGACCAGGGTAAAGCCAGTCCGGAATCGGTATCGCATCTGCATCCCCCTGAAATTGGGCCGGAAAGGCAAAAGCTGGAAAAAAAGCTTGCCTTGGGCGGGCGCCCCGCGTTATCTTCCAACCGCTGCCTGAAAGAAGTTCCACCTTGCTTTCTGAGGTGTTAGGCGGATGTCGCCTGCCAAAGCGGAAGCCAGTTCTTTCAGATTTCGAGAAAACAACGCAGCGCCAACAGGGCCCTCTCTGGAGGGAGCGGTGAGCCAACGATCGTTGGTCTCATCGGGTTCCCGGTGCGCGCGGCGCTTGTTTGGGACTTCGATCTCAACGGGGGGCACGAATGTCGCGCAGCAACGAGTGCTTTCAGCACTGGCTCGACGCATGGAAAGCCGGCGACCTCCAGGGTCGCAATCATTTGCTCGACTGGGCCCACGGTCGTTTAAAGGCGCTGGCCCATCGGCTGGTGCGTTCCAACGACCGCGTGCGGCGATTCGTCGATAGCGACGATGTGCTGCAAGAGGCGCTGGTCCGCATGATCCGCAGTTTCGATCATCCGCCTGATACCGTCGAGCAATTCTTCTTTCGCTCCGGCGAATTGATACGCCGGGCGCTGACGGATTTTGCCCGCAAGTACTACGGCCCGCGCGGCGATGGCCAGCGCACGGTTTCCAACCTGGCCCCGCTAAGCGGTTCGCATAACGGCAGCCGCTTTCAGGATTCGCACCTCACGCCGTGCAGCCATGCCATCCGGGACGAGAGCCGGCGGGATCTGGTGGAGGCGTTGGATGCCCTGCC
>JBGTDH010000460.1:0-2125 GCA_041748435.1 Pirellulales bacterium | reverse complement strand
GATGCCCGGCGGCGCCTGGGTCGCCAGACCGGTGGGCTTATTGAGCGCCAAAACCGGCCCGTCCTCGTACAAAATGTCCAACTCCGACATTACAGATCGCCGCTGATCTTAATCAGTTGCCCCGCCTTGGTTTTGGCGCCTTCCGCCGCCGTGCCGAAGACGGTGACATACAACGCGCCATCCTTGCCAAACGCCATGGCCGTGGGCTTATCGAGCGACATAATCTTCACGGCCTTCACCGTGGCGCTGCCGCCGTCTTTAGTCACGTCCAATCGAAACAGGCCGCCGTCCGCCGGAGTGATCCAGGCGAAATCGACCGCGTACAGCTTGCCCGAGGGGCTGTAGGCCAGGCCGGTGATATCGTGCAGATTCGTAGCGGCTCGCATTTGCAGCTTGCCTTCCGGACTGTACGAGGTGAGCAGGCTATCGTTGGGCTTGTTCACTTCGCCCGATTGTCCCACGATCAGATTGCCTTCGGCGCTCATGGTGATGCCCACCGGAGCATCGGTGTCTTCCAAGGCCACCTTGGTGGCGATAAACGGCTTGAGTTCTCCCGGCACGCCGCCGGCAATTTGCGAGCGGAGGATCCAGCCCTTGGTGTCGTCGCCATTCGACGTCACATAAATGGCTTTGGACGTGATGCCCAGCGCGTAGAAGTTGCCTTCTCCCATTTGGCTGGCTTCGCCGGGGGCGATCGGCCCCAGTTTGTACTTGGCATCGGAAGCCTTGACCATCTTGCCGGCGGGCGGAACGGCGAACACGCTGACAATCTCCGCGCCGTCCTTATTCTCTCCACCACCGACCACCAGCGTGTCCTTATCCAGGAAGCCCAGGCCCAGCGGGCCAATGTCGTACATCGGGCCTTTGCCGTAGATGTCTTGGCCGAAATCGGTCACCACGGGCATGGCCTTGCCCGCGCTGGCCGGATTGAATCGGACGATACGCCCCGCGGCGCTATCGGCGACGAACACGTCGCCGGAGGTGGGCTGAATCGCGAGTCCGCTGGGGTTGTCCAGGCCGGAGATCAAGGTGGTTTTCGTCGGCTCGGCGGCGTCGGCGGTTGCGGCCAACGCCATGAGCAGCGTGCCAAGGCAAAGCGTGGTCTTCATAGAGTCGTCTCTCCTGATGCGTGCGATCTTGGTGGGGATTGAGCGTGTGTGCCGCTCCCAGTGCTCCGTCAACGATGAGGTAGCTGAATTCGTGAGAATTCAGAGAACCGAGCACTAGCGCGGCACCGCTGTTTATACCGGCCCGCGCCGGTGTTGTCCAAGTGGGGGAGCCTGTGATCGTCGGGATCGAGCGGCAGAAAGATTGAGGCCACCGACGCCTGACGGTAAAATGCAAGCCAGCCAGGAGACCGAGACCATGACCCTCAGCATCGACTTTTCCCCCGAGACCGAGCGCACCCTGCGTGATCGCGCCGCGGCGGCGGGGCAGGATCTGGCAACGTTTGTCAAAGAGGCGATTGCCGAGAAGCTAGAGCAGGAGGAGAAAGAGCAACCTTCGCTGCCGGCGTCGCACGCGGAGTTTAGGAAGCGCTTGGCGGACTGGATCGAACTGCATCCGGTCCTTGATCACGCCGTTGATGACAGTCGCGAATCGATCTACGAAGGTCGCGGCGAATGAGCGTTTTGGTCGATACGAACGTGTTGCTTCGCGTCGCCCAAGTCGCCAGCTCGGAACATGTCACGGCAGTGAATGCCGTGCTGTCGCTTAACCGGGCAAACATCGAACTATGCGTGGTTCCCCCAAGTTGTCTATGAGTACTGGGTGGTTGCGACGCGACCGCTTGAAGTCAACGGGCTTGGCATGACCGTCCCGTTCGCCGAACGCTCTATCCTGGAGGTTCTGCGAGATTACCATTTGCGAAGAGACGAACGCGGAGTGTTTGAGCGCTGGCGCAGTCTGGTTGTCGCCCACGATATTAAAGGCAAAAACGCCCACGACGCGAGGCTGGTTGCCGCGATGCAGCGGCATGGTTTGACAAATCTCCTCACGTTCAACAAGCCGGACTTCGCGCGCTTCGCGTCGATCCAGGTCTTCACGCCGGCCGAAGTTCTGGCCGGCCAGGTAGTGTAGGCGGGGTTGTGCGAAACCCGCCCCCCGTCTCGGAGGGTCCGGCCTA
>JBGTDH010000459.1:0-7927 GCA_041748435.1 Pirellulales bacterium | reverse complement strand
GCCGCCAAGCTGCCGGCGGATTGCCAAGGGCCGAGCGAGCCGTCGGGCAGTATCTGGGCGCGCTCGGAACTTCCCAGGGTGGCTTCTGACGGACCGCCGCCGGTCACATAGAGATAGCCGTCGGCGGCCACTGCCGCGTGTGCGTACCGTGCCGAGTTCATATTGCTAGTGAATTGCCAGGGGCCCAGCGAGCCGTCTGGCTGGATTGCGGCATATTCCACGGAATTGGTCCAGGTTTCCGCAGACTCGCCGCCGATCGCGTACACATAGCCGCCCACCGCCAGCACCTCGTGATGATAGCGCGGCACATTGAGGCCACTGGCAGCCTGCCACGGTGCAAGCTCACCGGTGCCCGCGGCGCTGGCGCCATCGTCATCGGTGATGGACACGGCGATTGTATAGGCGTCCTGCTCCGTGGCGGTGGGATTGTCGTCCAGGTATTGGTGCGTGGCACTGAAGGACCAGTCGCCGTTGCCCAGGTAGATTAAGGTCGTGCCGGCCGGGTTGGGGCCGGCGGTGGTGATCGTGGTCGATCCTTCGCCGGGGCCGCCGACGTTGCCGGAGGCGTTCCAGTCGATGACGATGGTGTGCGTGTCGAGCGTGCCGTCGTCGTGGAACGTGCCGCTGACCGTGGCCACATCGTTCTCGAAGATCGTGTCGCCGTTTAGGTTTGTGATTTCCGGTTCCACGTTATTGACCGTCAGCGAGGCCTCATCGATATGCGACTCGCCGTCGGCATCGGTGACGCGCAGGCCGAGGAAGCCCGAGAAGTCGTCGGCGAACGTATGGGAGACGGTAGCGCTCGTCGTGATCAGATCGATGTCAAATGTCACGCCGTCGTAATCGAGATCCCACTCGTAGCTGACGATTCCGCTGTCATCGGTCGAACCGCTGCCGTCGAGAGTGATGGGCGTCCCCTCGTCGACGATGTAGGGCCCGCCCGCGTTCGCGGTGGGCGGGTCGTTCGGGTCCATCATCAGCACGTACTCGCCGCTGGTGCTGTTTGCTCCGGACACGCGCACCGAATAATTGCCGGAGAGCAGCGCCGTATGCGTCAGGATGGCATTGCGTCCGTCGGGGCCGCTGTTGTCGTCGCTGGCCACGGGAAGGCCATTCGGATCGAACAATTCGAGCTGCGGATCGAGATCATTGACGAACTCGAAGGGCCCGCCCGCCGGCGTGGTCGTCAAGATCTGGATCGAATCGCCCACCGTGACGGTGAAGGAATAGAAATCATCCGTTGCCGGCAAGGCTTCGAGTCCCGTCAGGTTTCGGTTGCCCGAAGGGACGGTAGCGCCGATCAAGGTTGGCGCCGCCGTGACGGGATCAAGTCTCACCAGGTAACCGGGGTTGGCGCTGATGCGGTCGGTACCAGCCAACAGCGTGCCATCGGCCAGGAACTCGAGGGCGTTGAAGAGATAGGTGGTATTACCAATGAAAGTGGCCGTCCCGGTTGCCAGGTTGATGGTGTAGAGCCCAGAACTTTGGTTCGTCACGGCGAATAGGGTACCGGTGCCGGGCTGAAACGCCATGCCGCCGACGAAACCGATTCTCGAGTCGGCGATCGGCGTGAATGTGGCATTGAGCGGATTGATGCTGCCCAATACGGAGTCACGGTAACCGTACAATGTCAGCCCATCGGAGGACCACGCCATGGCGCGGACATTGCCGCCAAGGCTTCCGATCAATGTCTCCGCGAAGGTGACCGTATCGATTGTGTAAAGGTTGGGGCTGGCGAGCGACTGGGATGCGTAAAGCACGCCGGTAATAGGGTTGAGGGCCAGATCATTGTAGCCCCTCCCCGCGCCGACGTTCGAGGCCAGCGTAGTGGCAGCCCCCGTGTCCGGATCGACCCGCAGCAAGTGCAGGTCGCCGTCGTCGGCGCCCAGCAACAGGCCGACCGAGCTGACGAAACCGAGCGCGACTCCCGTCGCGTCGATATTCTGTGCCGTACCCAGATCGTTGTTGTTTTCCGTATCGAAGGACGCGTCGCGCGTGACGATCAGGCTGTAATCGCCCAGTGACGAGCGAGTGACCCGAGCATAGTAGACATCCGTGGTGGGGGCGGTGAAGTCACTGATGACCTGGCTGACATTCGCTGCCGGCACGCCCGCTGCGAGCACGAAGCCGCCGCTGTCGAGCAATTCCACTCTCGAACCGGCGCCGCCAACGGTGAGAGTTGTGGTCTGATTGGCTGCCAGGGTGAACGAATAGAGATCGACCGTATCGCTGCCGATCAGGGCCAAGCCATGATTATTACCCGAGCCGTTGAGGCGGGTAACATAAGCCATCACTCCCGCAGTTGTAATTGAGTAAAGATCATCGCGGGACGACAGGAGGAATCGGCCGCCGCCGATATAGGTCATGCCCTCCCCGAAGCCTGAGTTCGACCCGGAAACGGGAATATTTGTGATTGCGAAACTGTTATTTGGATCAATTGACTGGAAGGCACCTCCATCGAAACGATAGAGTAAGTTGTCGTCGGGGTTGAACGCTATAGTTTCACCCCGGTTTCCGCCGCCGAGGGCGGTCAACAACGTCACGATACCGTTGGTCTTGTCGATGGAGAACAAACTGCTGGGATTCAAGCCACGGCGACCGGTGACACCGTACAAAACACCAGATGAGTCGAAGGCAATGTCAGTGAAGTTATGTCCCGCCCTGTCAATGTCCGCCACGAAGGTTCCGATTCCCGTCGTCGGATTTACCGTGATCAGAGCTTTATCGACGCCGGAATAAGTGACCAGGGAATACACCACATTGGTGGTCGGGTCGACGGCCAATCCGTAGGCCGCGAAGACGGAATTGCCGCCCACCGCCATGAAGATCGATGCTTGCATACCTCCGGTGGCGCTGTCGTACTGGCGCAAAAGTCCGGAACTCCGGTCCACGCCGAAGAAACCTCGCCCCACCTGACCGAGCACAGCGCCGCGCTCTGCTGTTCCGGTCGTTAAGGCGATAAAGCTGCCGTTGATGTCCTGCGAGGTCGGCAGCGAGTCGTTGGAGTCGCCGTCGTGGGACTCGTTCTCCAGCACCGCGTTGAGGATGACCTGAACGGTGTACGTTCCCGTCGTTCCCGCCCCGCGGACGGTGACGGTATAGGTGCCGGCGCTGCTGGCGACGGCGGTTTGCAGGATGGCTGCCATGCCAGGGGCGCCGGCCGTGCTGATCCCGATGGGCGCATTGGCGGGATCATACAGGTCGATGGTGGCCTGCAGGCCGGCGCTCGA
This sequence comes from Pirellulales bacterium, assembly GCA_041748435.1. GTDB lineage: Bacteria > Planctomycetota > Planctomycetia > Pirellulales > JBGTDH01 > JBGTDH01. The sequence continues at coordinate 4,697 of JBGTDH010000459.1, read as the reverse complement.
GGTCACCAGCACCGTGATCGTCTGCCCGGCATCCAAATCAATCGTGAAACTGTCGGTATCGCCCGCGGGGTCAATCACGCCCGATACGGAGGGGTCGTAGATCAGACTGCCCAGCGGCGCCTTGGACTCGAGCGGCACCGGGTACGGACCTGTGCCGAAGTCCAGGATGTAGCTGCCGGAGAAAGCCGCTCCCGGGTTTCCGAAGCTATCGGACATCGCACCGGCTGGCATATTCAGGGTCAGAGTTCCCTCGGCGATGACGCCGCTGAGCGTCAAGCTGAGTGTATCGAAATCGACCTGACTCACGCCGGTCACGCTTCCTTGGCTCAGCGTGAAATCGCTCGCCGCGGCCGAGGCAAAGTCATAGGCCTCGTTGAAATCAAGGTCGAGTGTGGTAAACGGCAACAACACAACCGAGCCGTCTGCCGGAGCAGTTGACGTGACCTGCATCAGCAGGATGTCGTAGTAGAAGCTGCCGTTGAACTCCCGCACCCCTTCGCTATCACTGGTGCGAGTGAAGGCGTCAGTCGGGACGTGCATCGTCTGCAGACCCTGGACCGACACCGGGTCCGCCGAGAAGGTGAAAGTGATCGAAGTGCTGCCCGGCGTGTAGGCGTAGCCGGAAGCCGGGATCCCGTTAACAACGAAGTCGGCGGCGGCGACGCTCCCCAAGTTCAGTGGGTCGCTGACGTTCACGATATATTGCGTCGGCGGGCTGGCGACCACCGAACCGCTCGCCGGGTCCGTGCTCTGGACCGCGAGGCCAACCTGATAGCCCAGAGCGTTCAGAAGCATCTGGCGACCGTCCGCGTTGCTTCCGCCAAAATTGTCTGCCCAGTCATAACCAATGATGAGCGTGGCACCGGCCCCGGAGGCCCCACCAATGGTGACCGGGACGTTACCTGGACGGGTAGCGAGGATGTCTACTCCAGCGCCAATATTGTTTAAGGCACGGAAAAATTCGGTGGCCCCTCCATTGCTGTAAGGGTTGGCCATTCCCGTGGCCAAGCCCGCAGCGATGCCGGCAGATGTGAACGTTACCGGGACTTGGCCAACAAACCCGAAGTCGTCGTCGGCGTCAAGCAGGTTTGCGGTATCCAACGCCCACTCGGCCCCATCCCATTCGGTAATCAGGAGGCCGCCGCCGGTGACAAAGCTGGCCAAGGCTGGACTACCAGCGCTGCGAAGTAGAATCACCGCATCCAGGCCGGCGTAAGCGCCAGGGTTGTCTACCACCGAATGACCGTTTCCGGTCAGGAATGTCGTTATAGACGAATTGTCGTTGAATCCCACAAGACCCACTGACGCCAGTGCCAGCCGGTCTTCGAGACGCTCCAGCGTGTGTCGGGAGGTCGGTACGCGGCGAAGTCTCCGCGGCTTGCTGGGCTGGAACAAGGAATGAATGTGCTGGCCAATTGACTTGCGGCGGGACGCCATGATGCAGACTCCATTGCTGGGAGGAAGCAGATCGAAGAAATTGCCCACTTCGTGCCAACGACCTCGTGCCGCGGCACAAAAACACTGGTGGTGGATTTCCCTTCGGCGGAATTCATTCAGAACGCATACCATCCAGGTACACGATATTCCGCGAAGCAAAACCGGCGAGGCGAGGAAGGGTCCTGAGGGCTTCCCCACGGAGGTAGGCTAACTTGGAGGGTGAGTTGTAGCATGCGTTGCCCAGAACGCAAGCCGAAAATGAAAGAGTTTAATAACCCGTTCGGCGAAGTTTTTTAGGAAGGTTGGGTCAGGAGCGACATTCCAAAACTCCGAAAACGGCGACAAAGGCGGGACGCGAGACGCGGGCCCCCACGGCGCGCCCCAAATGTCTCCAGAATGTGGAAGTGGCTGGCGGGCGTCGCGATTCTCACCCAGCCTCCCAGCCTTTACCTGCCTTGTCAGTCCTCCGCGGGCGGCCTAAGATGATGCGGCATTCACACGCTGTCATTGAGCGGCTTGCCGGCTGCCGAGCGAAGAATCTGACCTAATTCGAGGAGTTGCTTGTGTCTCAAGTGGAAACGCGTCTGGCGTATAAAGTGGCCGATCTCAAGCAGGCCGAGTGGGGCCGCAAGGAGATCATGCTGGCCGAGAACGAAATGCCCGGCCTGATGGCTCTAAGGGCCACCTACGGCAAACGCAAGCCCCTCGCTGGCGCGCGGGTCGCCGGCTGTTTGCACATGACCATTCAGACGGCGGTGCTCATCGAGACGCTGAAGGAACTGGGGGCCGATGTCACCTGGAGCAGTTGCAATAAGTTTTCCACGCAAGACCACGCCGCGGCGGCCATTGCCGTAACCGATGTGCCCGTCTATGCCTGGAAGGGGGAGACCGATGAAGAATACGACTGGTGCGTTGAGCAGACGTTGTTCTTCCCGGACGGCGAACCGCTGAACATGATTCTGGATGATGGCGGCGATCTGACGGGCATTGTGCATCAGAAGTATCCCGAGCTGCTGGCTGGCATCCGCGGCATCTCGGAAGAGACCACCACCGGCGTGCATCGCCTGTATCAGATGCATGCCCGCGGCGATCTGAAGGTCCCGGCCATCAACGTGAACGACTCGGTGACCAAGAGCAAGTTCGACAATCTGTACGGCTGCCGCGAGAGCCTGGCCGACGGCATCAAGCGGGCCACCGATGTGATGATCGCCGGCAAAGTGGTCGTGATCGCCGGCTATGGCGATGTCGGCAAGGGATGCGCTCACAGCATGCGGTCCCTAGGCGCGCGGGTGATTGTGACCGAGGTCGACCCGATCGTCGCCCTGCAAGCAGCGATGGAAGGATACGAAGTCACCACGATGGAAGAGGCCGCCGCGCGGGGCAACATCTTCGTCACCGCGACGGGCTGCCGTGACATCATCCGCGGCGAGCACATGGCCCAGATGCCCAACGACGCCATTGTCTGCAACATCGGGCACTTTGATCTGGAGATCGACGTCTCGTGGCTGGACAGCCAGGTGACGGCCGGCAAGTGCAAAAAGGTGCAGATCAAGTCGCTGGTCGATCGCTACACCTTTGCCAGCGGACGCTCCCTGCTGCTGTTGGCCGAGGGACGCCTGGTGAACCTCGGCTGTGCCACCGGCCATCCTTCGTTCGTCATGAGCAATAGCTTCACCAATCAGGTGATGGCGCAGATGGCCCTCTGGACGGAGCCGGAGAAATACCCGTTGGGCGTGCATGTGTTGCCCAAGCGCCTGGACGAGGAAGTGGCCCGCTTGCACCTGGAGAAGCTGGGGGTGAAGCTCACCAAGCTCACGCGCGCGCAGGCAGACTACCTTGGCATTCCGATCGAAGGCCCCTACAAGCCGGAATACTATCGGTATTGAGTGCCGGAATAGGCGGCATTAGTGGGTCAGGCCGCGCCTTCGGTGATGGTCTCGCTCAGCCCTTTGCGGTAGCGGTCTTCCAGCAGGGAGACGGGGGCGGCCAGCGCGGCAGGCAACAGAGTTGGCAGATCGAGACACGGCGCGGCGTCATCAGGCTCGATGACGCGCATGGTCTGCCAACGGTTGCCTTGGAAGCGAATTACAAAGCCGATGCCGAGGAAGACGACGTTGGCGGTGGCGGCGGTCCAGGCCCAGAACATGGGATCGGACGTGTAGCGCCAGGCCAGCCACGTGGGAATGACCATTAAGAACCAGCCGGCGGCGGCGGTGAGCAAGAGCGCGAAGCGAGTGTCCCCCGCCCCGCGGATGGATGAGCCGAACACGATGGTCATGGCATCGAACCAGGAGTAGACGGCCACAAACCGCAACAGCAGCACGACCTGATCTTGAATGGCGGCAAAGCCCTCGGGCTTTTCCAAGCCGAACTTGTAAGGGAGCAAGATCAACTCGGGCAGCAACACAAAGACGGCGCCGCAAATGAGCATGTAGACGCTGGTCCAGCGGAAGGCGGTCCAGGTGGTGCGCACGGCCAGATGCGGCTGACCTTCGCCGATGCGCTTGCCCGTGAGCGTGCTGATGGCCGTGCCGATTCCCAGCATCGGCACAAAGGCCAGAGCGTTGACGTTAAAGGCCAGCGTGGAGGCCGCCAACTGCTCTTTGCCCATCAAGCCCATGAGATGTACGAACATCGTCCAGCAGATGACGTCCAAGAACAGATGCACGCCGTTGGGAAGTCCGTACCGGACGATGCGGGTCAGCAAGTCGGCGTCGAAACGCCACTGGGAAAGGAAGTCGTAACGCCGCACATCGGCCCATCCCCAGATGGCCACCGCATAGATCACCAAACCGACGAGATTGGCCAGCACGGTGCCCACGGCCGCGCCGGCGATGCCCCATTCGGGAAACGGACCGATGCCGAAGATGAGCAAGTAATCGAGCACGATATTGACGACGGCCGCGACAAGATTGACCCACATGATCAACTGCGTGCGTCCGCGGCCGCTGTAGAAGCAAATCAAGACCGTTTGCAGCAGGACGGGCGCGCTGCCGAAGCACAGGATGGAAAAGTACTGCACCTCCATCGCGCGAATCGATTGGTCGTGCCCCAGCCACTCGAACAGCGGCCGGGCGAGCATGCCACCGCAGAAGACGATCACGCTGGCGGCCAGCGCCACGTACACGCCTTGCCACAAAGCGGCGCCCACGCGGTCCGGTCGCCCGGCGCCTTCGTACTGAGCGACAAACGTGTTGATGTAACCGAGCGTTCCCAGGAACAGGCTGCAAAGGGTGAAATGCAGCACGCAGCCGGGCATC
>JBGTDH010000458.1:0-5872 GCA_041748435.1 Pirellulales bacterium | reverse complement strand
CAGACTGCCAAAGGGTCGAAGCAACGTCGTGAAGAAGGCCATGCGATTTCGCTCCCTGTTGCGCGTTCAGATCAGAGATGTCGAGAGATGTGGGCAGCGATGAGAATACTGCGTAAGAGGGCGTTGTCAATCAGTTGGTTTTGGAATTGCCGGGCATCGATCAGGAAGCTATTGGCTGTCAGCTAATAGCTTTCGGCCAGAAGTTTGTCTGATAGTCGATAGCCGACTGGTAGGTCCGGCCTGCTTGCCTGCCGTGTGAAATGGTGAAATGAAATGAAACGCAATTTGCAACACATCAGCCGCCGCCAGTCGCCTGGCCGCCAGGCATCCTGGTCGCACGCCGACCTCCCGTTTCTGATTCGGGCAGCGTCTCATTTTCGGGACAGGGCGCAATTGGTCCAGAAGTCTCGAAATTCCAAGGGGCAAGACGGGGAACTGCAGTGGTTTCTTGATTTCGGGACCGGGACCCCCGTTTGCGCCGCGCGTGGTTCTGAATCGGCCTCTTTCCAACGAATTGACCAACGTGCTTTCCCCCATCATACTGCAACCCTCTTGAAAAGCCCTTTCCTAAAGCCGTTAGGGATACTATGCACGCTCTCTCCTGGCACCCCGCATTTTGCGCTGCGCTCTTCGCGGCACTCTTGACTCGCGAGGCGATTGCTCAAGCGCAAGCTCCCGATCTTCCTCCCAAACAAGCTGCGGCCCAGATTCTCCAGCAATCGGGAGTTCGCGGCGGGTTCATTGTGCATCTGAACTGCGGCGATGGCCGGGTGACCGCGGCCCTGCGCGCTAGCGATTCCTTTCAAGTGCATGGCTTGGCCACCGATGCAAAACAGCTTGCCGCCGCGCGACAGCGGTTGTTGAAGGAAGGCGCGTATGGCAATGTCTCGCTCGATCTGTTGGCCGGCGATCGTCTGCCGTATATCGATAACTTCGTGAACATGGTGGTCGCCGAGGACGCCGGCAAGGTCTCGCAGGACGAGATCGAGCGCGTGCTCTGTCCGCGCGGCGTGGCTTACATCAAACGGAACGGCAAGTGGCAGAAGACGGTCAAGCCGGTGCCCAAGGAGATCGACGATTGGACGCATTACTTTCACGATGCGCAAGGAAATCCCGTGGCGCACGATACGGTGGTCGCCCCGCCGGAGCGTCTGCAATGGGTCGGCACGCCGCGCTACTCGCGCCATCACGACCGCATGGCCAGCATGAGTGCGCTGGTCTCGTCGCAAGGCCGACTGTTCTACATCATGGACGAAGGCTCTCGCGTCTCGATCGAGTTGCCCTCCCACTGGAAGCTCCTGGCCCGCGATGCATTCAACGGCACGGTGCTGTGGGAACGCAATATCGAAAAGTGGCACGATCAGATGTGGCCCTTGAAGAGCGGCCCCACTCAACTGGCTCGCCGCCTGGTGGCCGATGGCGATCTCGTCTACGCGACGCTGAGTTATCACGCGCCGATCACGTGCCTGGACGGCGCCACGGGTCAAGTGAAGCAGGTGTACAAGAACACGAAGACGGCTGAGGAATTCGTTATTCACAAGGGAACCATCTACGCCCTGGTGAACAAGAAGGCCTCGGAGCTGGACGACTATGCTCCCAAGTTCAACACCGGCGATCAGAAGCGAGTGGCGGAGGAGTACAACTGGAACGAATCGCCTCGCGAGATTCACGCCATCGATGCCGCGACGGGCAACACGCTGTGGACGCGCGAAACCAAGGTCGCCCCGCTCACGCTGGCAGTCGATGACCTGCACGCCGCCTATCACGATGGCGAGCGCATCGTCTCGCTGGATCTGAAGACGGGGCAGGAGCGCTGGGCCAGCGATCCGGCCGCGCGGCGGCGATTTGTGACCTTTAACTTCGGCCCGCGGATGCTGTTGAACAACGGCCTGGTCCTGTACGCCGGCGGCGATGGCAAGATGCGCGGCTTCTCCGGCAGCGATGGCAAACAGTTGTGGGAGTCCGAACATGCTCCCTCCGGCTATCAATCGCCGCAGGATCTCCTGGTGATCAACGACCTCGTGTGGGTCGCGCCAACCACGCAAGGCCGCGACTCGGGCATCTACAAAGGACGCGACCTGCGAACCGGCGAAGTGAAGGTGGAGTTCCCGCCCGATATCGATACCTACTGGTTCCATCACCGCTGCTACATTGCCAAGGCGACCGATTGCTTTATCATTCCGTCGCGCACTGGCATCGAGCTGGTCGATTTCAAGCAGAAGCATTGGGACATCAACCACTGGGTCCGCGGTGGTTGCCTCTATGGCGTGCTGCCTTGCAACGGCCTGATCTACGCCCCGCCGCACAACTGCGCCTGTTATCCGGAGGCCAAGCTGTACGGGTTCAATGCGTTGGCCCCGGCCGCTACCACGCCGGTGTTGCCGGAAAAGATCGATGAGGCAGCTCGATTGGAGCAGGGTCCCGCCTACGCGTCGATCAAGGAAACCGCCTCGGCAGCCAACGAGTGGCCTACGTATCGCCGGGACAATGCCCGCAGCGGCTCTGCCCCGCAAGCCTTGAATAAGGATCTGGCCCAAGCCTGGGAGACCAAGCTCAGCGGCAAGCTCACGGCCATGGTCGTGGCAGACAACAAGGTGTTTGTGGCCCAGACCGATCAGCATACGCTGCATGCCTTGGATGCCGCCAAGGGAAACAGCGTCTGGAACTACACGGCGGGCGGCCGGATCGATTCGCCTCCCACGTACTACATGGGGCGAGTGATCTTCGGCTGTGCCGATGGCTGGGTGTACTGCCTTCGCTCTGCCGATGGCGCGTTGGCGTGGCGCTATCGCGGCGCTCCGGTCGATCGCCGGCTGATGGCCTTCGAGCAACTCGAAAGCGTGTGGCCCGTGCATGGATCGGTGCTGATCGAGGACGACGTGCTGAGTTGTGTCGTGGGGCGCTCCAGCTTCCTGGATCATGGCATGTGGTTCGTGCAGCTTGATCCGCGCACCGGAAAGAAGTTGCGCGAGACCGTGCTCAACGATCGCGATCCCGAGACCGGCGGTGATCTGCAGAACCGGCTGAAGACGCTGCAGATGCCCGTGGGCTTGAACGACATTCTCTCCAGCGACGGGACGAGCATTTATCTCCGTTCGCAGAGGTTCGACAAGCTAGGCAACCGCACGGAGATCGGTCCGATCTCGGGGGATGCCATTGCCCAAGGCGGGGCGCAGTCCGGCGAGGGGCGGCATATCTTCGCCCCGATGGGTTTCCTGGACGATACCTGGTTCCATCGCTCGTACTGGGTCTACGGCAAGAACTTCGCCGGTGGCCACAACGGCTATTATCAGGCCGGCAAGCACACGCCCTCCGGCCGCATCCTGGTGTTCAACGAGAAGGAAATCTACGGCTATGCCCGGCAGCCGCAGTACTACAAATGGACCACGCCACTGGAGCATCAGGTTTTCTCCGCCAGCCGGGAAGCGGTGGGCAAACCCGTCGGACAGGCGGCCAATCAACAAGGCCGGGCGCCCGGCAACTCCGTCTCGATCCCTAATTCGCCGAGTCTGAACCCGGCCAAGAAACCGCTGACGGTGGAGGCCTGGATCAGCCTGGATGGCCCCAACGGCGTGATTGTCTCGCACGGCGGACCGGCCAACGGTTATGCACTGGTGCTGAAGCAACGCAAGCCCGCGTTTGTGGTTCGCTCCGGCAGCGATTTAACCGAGATCGAAGCTCCCGAGCGTCTGGAGGAAGGTTGGAACCATGTGGCCGGCGTGCTGGAAACGGAGGGCAAGGTGCGACTATACGTGAACGGCGCTCAGGCTGCCGTCGGCAAGGCAGCACTAATCACCGCGGAGCCCAAGCAGACGCTGGAGATTGGCGCAGACTCTGCCGGCTCGGTCGGCAGCTACCAGACGCCATTTCAGTTCGCAGGCACGATTGACGAAGTGCGCATCTTCCATCGTGCACTCTCCGCCGACGAAATCGGTCAGAGCGTAAAGGATGCCCAGAAGGCTCGCGAAACCAAGGATGCCGTGCTGGCCCTGACGTTCGATGCCGGCAACGCCAAGGACCAGTCCGGGAACAAGAACGACGGCGATCTCGGCAAGCTGCCCACTGGCCAAGGCAAGCTGGGCACCGCCGTGGTCTTCCCGCGCGTGGCCGGAGGTAACGCCCAGCCGGCCGGTATTGCGTTCGATCATAACTGGACGCGGTTCGTGCCCGTGTTTGCCCGCTCGATGGTGCTGACCGATTCGCAGTTGATCATGGCCGGGCCGCCGGACGATGTCGACAGCGAGTACGCCCTGGAGCGGCTGGCCGCCAAGGACAAGGCCATTCACGAAGGCCTCAAGCAGCAGGACGACAACCTCGCCGGCCGCAACGGCGGCCGCATGTGGGTCATGGACACGCGCGACGGGACGCAAGTCTCCGAGATCAAACTGGACAGCCTGCCCGTCTGGGACGGCATGACCAGCGCGTACGGCAAACTCTTCATCGCCACCACCGACGGCAAAGTGCTGTGCCTGGGTAAGTAACGAGTACGGATCGAACGACGTTCGTTGCGCAAGAGAATAGAATGGTCACGAAATCAACTTTGAGTGATCGGCGCAGCATGCACTCGATGTAGAAGGGTTGAGGACGCTTCGACGGCCTTACAATCGCGCCCGTCGGCGCCATCGGATCAAATCGGGTAAAGAGCGTAAGTCTGGTCGTTTCCGCCGGCTTTTTCGCAAAGACCCGACCAGCCGGCTTACGATGAATAACATGTTCCCGGCAGTCCAGGCGATTCAGTGAGTATGCCGGGACTTTTCCATGTAACCCTCTCCTTGGCCGTCGCGTTCAGGGGTGACCGTGACGGCGGGGGCGGGTGTCGCGAATCGGTTCGGAGACAGAGACGTACAGGCGTAGCTTTGTGCCGGCAGCGAGGGATTCGCTTCCCCTCGGGCCGTAACTGGGAGGCGCGCCGATCACAGGGTAGGGAGTCGCCTGCCGTCCTGTCTCCGACCGATTTTTTTATTCCGCTGTAAGATGCCGCACAAGACGTTAACCATTGACGGCTCGCAGGGCGAAGGGGGCGGCCAGATTCTGCGAACCTCGCTGGCTCTGTCTCTGATTACGCAAACGCCCTTTCGCATTTACAAGATTCGCGCCAACCGGGACAAGCCCGGTCTGCGGCAACAGCACCTCACGGCCGTTAGGGCGGCGGCCAAGGTCGGCCAGGCCGAGGTCACCGGGGCGGAGATCGGCGCGCGGGAAATTGTGTTCCGACCCGGTTCAGTTCAGCCGGGGGGCTACGAAATCGATATCGGCACGGCCGGCAGCGCCACCCTGGTGCTGCAAACCGTGCTGCCGCCGCTGCTCACGCTGGCCGAGACTTCGACGCTGGTGCTCCAGGGAGGCACGCACAACATTCACGCCCCACCCTTTGACTTTCTGGCTTCCGCGTTTCTGCCGCTGGTCAATCGCCTGGGGCACAACGTCACCGCCTCTCTGGATACGCCCGGTTTCTATCCCGCGGGGGGCGGACAAATCAGCGTCGTCATCCGGCCGGGCCAGAATCTCACCCGGCTCGATCTGCTTGAGCGCGGGGAAGTGCGACATCGCCGTGCGCGGGCCATCGTCGCCCGCTTGCCACGGCACATTGCCGAGCGCGAGCTCAGCGTCGTTGGCCGCGAGCTCCAGTGGGACGAAAAGTTTCTCGATGTCGAACAGTGGAGCAACTCGCGCGGTCCTGGCAACGTTGTGCTGATCGAGATTGGCAGCGAGCATGTCACCGAAGTCTTTACCGGATTCGGCGAGCGCGGCGTGCGGGCCGAAGTGGTCGCAGAGAACGCGGCCCGCGAAGCCCGCGAATATCTGGATTCCGGCGTGCCAGTGGGCCCGCACCTGGCGGATCAGCTCCTGCTGCCGCTGGCGCTGGCGCGGG
>JBGTDH010000457.1:0-5224 GCA_041748435.1 Pirellulales bacterium | reverse complement strand
CAGCATCACGTCTACGAGCTCTCCCTCCGGCAACTGACCGTGGGCGATCTCCAACCGCACGTCGGGCACGATCTCCCGCAGCCGGCGAGCCACGACTTCGATGTCCTGGATGCGATTATGCACGAAGAAGATCTGCCCGTTGCGGTTGAGCTCGCGCAGCACGGCGTGCCGCACCAGATCGGCATCGAACCGCGTGACGCGCGTCTCCACCGCCAGGCGATCTTCCGGCGGCGTCTCCAGGTTCGAGATGTCCCGCAGCCCCAACAGCGACATGTGCAGCGTGCGCGGGATGGGCGTGGCGGTAAGTGTGAGCACATCGACCAGTTGGCGGATGGTCTTGAGCCGTTCCTTCACCTCCACGCCAAAGCGTTGCTCTTCGTCGAGGATTACCACGCCCAGGTTCCGAAACTTCACGTCCGGTTGCACCAGGCGATGCGTGCCGATCACGATGTCCAGCGAGCCGTCGGCCGCTCCCTTCAGGATGCGCTTCTCTTCGGCCCGCGTGCAGAACCGGCTGAGGGCTTTGATCTCGAACGGAAACTCCGCCAGCCGGGCCGTGAACGTGCGGCGATGCTGCTCGGCCAGCACCGTGGTGGGCACGAGCACGGCCACTTGATATCCGGCATCGACGGCCTTGAACGCGGCCCGCATGGCGACTTCCGTCTTGCCGTAGCCCACGTCGCCGCAGATCAGTCGGTCCATCGGCCGGGTCTGTGCCATGTCCCGCTTGATGGCGGCAATGGCGGTGAGCTGATCGGGCGTTTCGTTGTAAGGAAACGCGGCATCGAACTCCTTCTGCCATTCCGTATCGCCGGGGAAGGCGATGCCCGGATGGGCCGCCCGCGTGGCCTGCAGCTCCAGCATCTCGACGGCCAGATCCATCACCGCTTGCTGGGCCGCCTCTTTCTGCTTCACCCACGATTTGCCGCCGATGCGGGCCAGCAGCGGCCGCCCCTTCGCACCGCCGACATACTTCTGCACCAGCTCGATCTTGCTCGTCGGCACGTAGATCTTGGTGCCGCCGTGGAACTCCAGCTCCAGATGCTCTTCCGATTGCTGCTCTTTCTCCAGCAGCCGCAACCCACGATAGCGGGCAATGCCGTGCGCCACATGCACCACGTAATCGCCTTCGCGCAATTCGAGGAAGCTATCGATCACGCGCCCCAGGCGGCGCCGCGTGGGACGGGCCAGATCGGAGCGATGGAACAACTCTCCGCCGCTGACGAGCACCAGCCGCTCCGTCACCAGCCGAAAGCCGCTTTGTAGGTGTCCCTGCGTGAAGTGCAGCCGCTCTTCTTTCGCAAGCTGCGTCTCGGCGAAGACTTCTTCGAGGCGTTTGATCTCGGCCTCGGTCTGGCAGACGATGAACACATTCTGCCCGAGGCCGGCCGTTTCGAGCTCCTGCTTCACGCGTCCGATCTCGCCGCTGAAGCGCTCGACCGATTCGATCTTCAGATGGCACGTCGTCTCCAGGGAGCCGCTGGCCACGGACTCGGCGGTGGCCGAGGGGAAGCGATAGATCTGCTTCAGCGTGGCACTGGTGTTGAAATACTCTTCGGGTTTCTCGACGCGGTTGAGATAACGTCGCCCCTCTTCTTGCAACTCAGACGGTTCGACCAGAAGAAACCAACTCTTGGGCGGCAGATAATCAGCAAAGTGGGCGCGGGCCTCCACCTGCGTGCCCAGCACGGTAATCTCCACGTCATCGACCGTGCCCAGGCTGCGCTGCGTGGCCACTTCAAAGCGCCGCAGCGATTCGATCTCGTCGCCGAACAGCTCGATCCGCACGGGATCGAACCAGTCGGCCGCGAAGATATCGACAATCCCGCCACGCCGTGCGAACTCTCCTGGCAGCTCCACCGCCGTCGTGGCCTGAAAGCCATTTTCGACCAGCCAGCGCAGCAGCTCATCCAGATCCAGCACATCGCCCTGCGCCAAACGCCGCGTATTGCGAGCCAGCAACTCGGGCGATGGCACCGGCTGCAACAAACTTTGGATGCTGGCGATGATGAGCTTAGGAACTTCGCCACGGAGCAACGACTTGGTTGCCCGCAGCCGATCGCCAAACAGCTCATCCACGAGCAGCTTATCGCCCGAGTACTTCTCCGCGGCGGGAAAGATCAGCGGCTTCTGTTCGGCGAACAGCGCCAGATCGTCGGCAAAGATATCGAGATCGGCCTGATGCGGAGAAACCACCACCAGGGTTTGCGGCGCGACTTCCGCCAGTGCGGCCGCCACCAGCGCGCAGGAACTCCCCCAGACTCCGTCCAAAGTGGCCCCATGCCCGTCTTGCAGGCTCTGGACCACTTCGGAGAAGCCGCGTTGCTCCTTCAGCCGCTCGGGCAACTCCAGGAGCCTCCCCCGAGCGCTCCCCTCTACAACTTGTGCCATAGTCCGGCAGAATTGTAGTGCCGAAGGGAATCGCTAGGAAGGCGAGAGTTTACGCTTCATTCAGTTGAGGGCGTTTGCACATGGTGCATTTGCGCGAATCCGCTCGACATTCGGGATATGCCCGCATCACCGCTATCGATGCAATGCCTTCGCTTGCCGATCCGCCCGGTCCTATCCGAAGGGTGTGGATCTTGAAAACAAAAAAGCCCGCCCCTCGCGAGGAGAGGCGGGCTGATCTGGTAAGAGGAGGGAGGAAGGTCAGAGCAGACGCTACAGGGCGGGAGCAATCGGACGATGGCTCCCGGATAAACAGCCCGGCGGATCTTGCATCAAGGCCCCTCCTTTCGCAGCGTGGGATGGCGGTGCGTGGTTCGTGCGAGACTTGCCCCTCGCGATGAGTTCACTGATAGCAAAACCACGATCTGGTCGTCAACACAATTTGGAGAAAAATCTCAGCGTGGTCGACGATTGCGGTCCACCGATGCAAATCGTGCCGAGCTTGCCGATTGGGAGGCTACGTCGGGAGCGTGATCGGCAGTCCTTTCGAATCGAAGGGGTTGCTGAGATCGAAGCCCTCGCGGCTGGTGCGGTTCACCACGGTCTGCCAACCGGCGGCCCAGTGAGAGTCTCCGTGATGTAGCCTCACCAGCTCGCCGCGGCGTGCGGCCCGATGCCCGGCGGGGGGCGTGGTGAGAGCGTTCTCGATCGCGGCAGCATCGAGAATCACGGCGTCGGCGTGACCGGCGTCGTGCAGCTCGTCGTACAGGCCGCCCAGCTCGTGATAACGCAGGTCCAGCACCTGCAGCCGCAGCGCAAACCGCAGATGATCCAAGGCGCCGTCGCCGTTAGCTTGGACCATCGCCAGCGCCGCGCTATAGAGCGGACGATGCTCGGCCGCCAATGCACCGGGATCCTGCATCACCAGCGCTTGCAGCATGCCCTCCGGACACGCCTGCCGCAGACGTGCTTGCAGCACCAGTGCTTGTTGCACCTGCGCCCAAGTATGCCCCGCTCGCTGCAACTGATGCTCGTACATCGCCAGCTTGGTGTACGCGTCCAGCTTGCCCGCCAGCCGCAACGGATCCTCGCTCAGCACGGAGAGCACAGCCCGCCAGTGCATGAGCACTTCTAGGCCCCAAGGAGGCAGCTCGTGCGAGGTTGCAAACGCTTCGCAGTCTGCCAGGTAACGCCGCTGGATTTCGATCGGCGTAAGCTGCCGGCCATCGGCTAACGTCAGCGGCCGCCGCAAGTGCGGATCGAGCGAGACGGCATGCAGGGCCGCCACGGGATTGGCCAGCTTCACGGGCTCTCGCGGCACAAACCCCTGGTTGAGCATCCAGAATAACAGGCCCGTGACGCCAAACGTGAGATACACGCCCAGCGGCGCGCGTTGCGAATCCTTGCTGATCAGATGTGCGCGGGTCCAGCCCTCGCCCGAACGATCGCTGTTCTTGCGGACGCGCGTGCAGAAGATCGCCCGATCGTGGGTGGTCTCGGCACCCACCACGCGCACCAGATGGCGGGCTCGCTGCGAAAGCTCGAATCCGGCGCCTTCGGCATGCGTGGAGAGCCGCCCCGCGCCGGCGTAGGGCAGGCGCGTGACGAGATGCGGCACGAGATACTCGGCGGCTTGCGTGAGCGGGATCCACGCCAGATAGCTTTCGTGATTGCCCCAGGTGACGCTATCCGGCGCGAGCGCGGCAATGTTGTTCTTCGTCACCGCCAGTTGAGCATGCCGTCCGGCCGCCATGCGTTGGGCCACGCGCAGCAGCAAGCGCTCGCCCGCCTTGTCATACGCGGCAATCTCCCGCGGCGTGGAGCACTCCGGTGTGGCGTACTCCGGATGGCCGTTGATATCGGTATACAGGCGCCCGCCGTTCTCGAGAAACACGCCGGAGTGACTCTCGATATCTTGCAGCCAGCGGCACTCGTGCCGGACTGCGCCCGCCAGCCAATCGGCCAGCACTTCCGGCGGCATGATCTTGCCGCCCACGCGCCCGGAGACGGCATACTCCGTCTCCGAGCCCATCAGAAAAGGTCGTAGCATGATCGGGGACTCCTGTGGTGGGAGCGATAATTGTGATGCGCAACTACTGCGCGCCGCGTTGCTTGCTTTGCTGCAAATACGGCTCGGCTTCGACCGGGGCGATCGAGTTCAACACGTGGTCGGCCACGTTGTGAATTCCCTGCAACTGATTGCGAGTGACCTCCAGGTTGTGCTCTGGCAATGGGCCGCCGCGAGCGCCGTCGCGTTGCGATGCCTGGTTTTGTCGTTCGCGTTCCATAGTCGTATCCTCCAGAGGGTGTTGATCGGATCACGCTTCGAACTACGCTTCCTCTAATCCTGCCATTAGGTCGCTCAGCGAGGAGCACTCCCCGAGCAGGCGTTCGCACTCGGCACGGTTCTGCCGGCGGGGATCGTTCATCGACAGCCTCGCCACCGACCACCAGTTGCGATCGCTGGGGACGCGGAAATCGATCCACGACCAATCCATGTTCGAGACGCACTCTCCCCAACGCTTGAGGATGCCGGCCCGCAGGTACGCCCGCGTGTCGTCCGGCGGGTGATGCACGCACCGCTCGATCTGCTCGCTCGTGGGCATGGCTTCGACGCAACCGTTGGCGGCCATCTGCAGGAATAGACCTTCTTCCGGATCGAGGCTGGCGTACCGCAGATCGAGCACTTTCATCTCCGCCGATTGCCAGCTCCACGGCCTGCGGCTGCGCTGCCGATCCAGGAGCAGGTACTTGAGCCAGTTGTCGCAGCGCGCGGCCAGAGCATCGACTTGCCGGCCCCGCAGCAAGTGCAACGTCTCCTGCCACACGCGCAGCA
>JBGTDH010000456.1:0-6283 GCA_041748435.1 Pirellulales bacterium | reverse complement strand
GCAGACCATCGGCGCCGACGCCATGTCCCAGAGCCTGGCGGCCGGGCGGCTGGTCGATCTGCCGGCCATCACGTCGATCGCCCGCACGCTGGGAGCGCCGCGCGTGAGCGAGTTCACACTTTCCCACGTCCAGCGGCTGGTGGAGGAAGTGCTGGTCGTCAGCGATGAGCGCACCGTGGAGGCGTTGTTCTTTCTGCTGGGTCGGACGAAGTATCTGGTCGAACCGGCGGCCGCTTGTTGCCTGGCGGCCGCGGACGAGCAGCGAGAGCAGTTCACCCCGCAAGACCAGATCGTGCTGCTGTTGTGCGGCGGCAACGTCTCGATCGAGAGCTTGTGCCAGTTCCAGCAACTGCTCAAGTAGCCAACCGGGCTGATCATTACTTGCCGATCGCCTGAATCAAGCGGTCGATGTCGGCGCCGTAGTCGGGGGGAATCAGGCGACCACGTCCCAACATTGACACGCCGACCGACTCCCCTCCTAACACCGGATTCATATCATTCGGTCCTCCGGCACCCCTCCGAATGAACGCAGAAGGAACAGTCTGGGCAATTTGGGAAGTTCCGCGGCGCGAGGTCAGCGCCGCCAAGCCAATGCTCAGACTGCTGTCGGGATCTCGAAGCACGGCGCCATCCACGCCGCTGAAGACCTTCATGCGCGGCCGGCCGCCGGAATCCAAAGACACGATGATGTCGTCGCGGCCATCGGCGTTGGTGTCGCCGCTGGCCAGGAACACGCCGTTGCTCTCGGTCGGAGCAAAGGCAAAGAAGCCACCGGGCGGGTTGATCCCGAAGCTGAGCGCCTCAACGTCTGGCCGTCGAAGATCCGCACGTGGGGTCCGCCGCCGGGGCCGGCGCCGGTGATCACGTCGGGAAAGCCGTCGCCGTTCATATCACCCGTGGCCACGCGCACCCCGCCGTAAGATGTCTCGTGATAGGCGACGAAATCTCGCTCCGGCTGGGTGAGGAACTTGCTGCCATCGAAGACTTGGACCGTGATTGTATTCCCCGCGTCCGGGAAATCGGTGGTGCTAGCCTCCAATCATTGGGTGGCCCCACCCCGCCACAATCATTGGGTGGCCCCTTCCTCGCCCTCCGGCGGCATGTTTGTCGGGGGCGAGGCCGAAGAAGGCCGCGCTGAGATCCGGATCCTGGACGAGGACGACCATCCCGCGTCCGTACAGTTCAATCCCGCGCCGTGGTCGGAGGCCGTACACGGTGGTTTTCTGGGGGACTTTCGCTTCCAGCCGCCCGGCTCGGGTACGAAGACGGCCACCTGGACCTTTAGCGATCTCGCGCCCGGCGTCTATCGGGTCTCCGCCACCTGCGAAGGGCGGCGCGCTAGCACGGCTTTCAGAAATCACAAACACCTCACAACGGCGACAAACGGGATGCGCGACGTTATCGTGTAGGTGTTGCAACTGCTCGCATCCGGCACGCTTTGAATGCCATGGACCCCACGAATTCCAACTCCGAGCCAGGACGGATCGATCGGCTCTGCGATGAGTTCAAAACGATCCCATCCGCGCCCGTCGGCGCCGCGGCGATCGATACGTGTACTTACGCGCTGCCTTCAACCGCCGCAGCCAACCTGCCCGCGATTCCCGGCTACCTCGTAATGCGCGAGATCGCCCATGGCGGCATGGGCCGCGTCCTGGCGGCGCGCGACGAAGTGTTGGAGCGCGAGGTGGCGATCAAGGTGCTGCTGCCGGGGGCTAAGGCCGACCGGTTCGTCGCGGAATCGAAGATCACCGCCAGACTGCCGCACCCGGGCATTGATGAACAATCTCGCTGTCGTCTACTGGAGGGCCGGTCAACTGGACAAGTCCATTCCCCTCTTTGAATCCCTGGCGAAACTGCGCGAATTGCAACTGGGCCGAGGCCACCCCGACACTCTCAACACCCTGGCGAACCTCGGCGTGAACTATAAGGACGCCGGGCGACTCCAGGAGGCGCTGCCCTTGCTGACGGAGGCGTACCGCGCCAGCGGTGAGATCGCCACATTACGCGGGGCGAGCTGGGCATTGCTCGATGCCTACGTGAAAGCAGTCCAACCGGCTGAAGCCGCGAATCTCGTGCAGGAGTTGCTCGTCGAGGTCAGGAAGACCGCGCCTGACGGAAGCCAGAAGCTGGCCACAGAATTGGCCCGTTACGGAACACGGCTAATTCAAGCAACGGCATTTTCTGACGCCGAGCCGCTTTTGCGCGAGTGCCTGACCATTCGACAAAAACAACTCTCCAGCAGTTGGTCGCTCTTTGACACGAAGACCATGCTCGGAGCGGCGCTAGCAGGGCAGAGGAAATTCGGAGACGCGGAACCACTCTTGATCGGAGGTTACGAGGGGCTGAAACGGCGCGAAGGCAAGATCCCGCCGGCGAGCAAGGCACGTCTGACCGAGGCCCTGGAGCGGTTGGTCGATCTCTACACGGCCTGGGAGAAGCCGGACGAAGCGGCGAAGTGGCGAAAGCAGTTGGAGCAGCACAAGGCGGCCCAGACAGCGGCGAAGAAGCCGTGAGGCCGAGGCCTGGAAATAGTCCCCGGCATACGGAAGGAAAAAGCATTGTCACCGATTTGGTTCCTGACACGTTCCTGACACGAATGGCACTGCCATGCGCGCACGTTGAGCCCAACTACCTCATGGTAGTTTTTTGCGGACTCGATCTCCAGCGACGGAAGGCTGCCAGGCACGCTCGGGGGTGAGCGTCTCGATTGTTGGTGCAAAATCTGGTCTGCTGGAAGGATGGGGCAAGGGAGAGGCAAATCTGAGGCCGCCGTCAATGAGCAGGCCCAAAAAAAGGGGCGCGTATGAGGGTGCTAGCTTAGCTTGTTCCTGCCGCAGGCGGCGCAGCACGCGACTACGCGCCTGGTAGACGCTATCGACCGACAGGCCCAGTTCGGCTGCAGCGTCGGAGACCGACATGCCGTCAAGCGTGGTGAGCAGAAAGGCCCGCCAGGTGGATTCCTCGAAGTCGGTCTGCATCAGTTCGACGGCGCGCCGGACCAGCCAGGCCTGATCGCGATGGCTGGTCTCGTCCAATGCAGAACGCTCGGCGTCGTCCGTGGCGGCCTGAATTGCCAGATGGGCCGCCGTGCCTCCCGCCGCCTGCGGCTCCAGGGCGCGCTCGCGCAACTGATCCCGCAATTTGTTGCGGGCGATGGTAAACAACCACCCGCGGAAGCTGTCTTCCGGACGTTGCTTGCGGAACGCGCCAACACTGCGATGCACGGCCAGGAACACCGCTTGCACAAGGTCGCCCGCATCGCTGGATTGCAATCCCCAATGCCGCGCCCAGCCGAGCACTAACGGGCCGTACAATTCGCTCAGCCGCCGCCAGGCTTCGGGATCATGACTGGCAGCGCGAGCCAGCAACGTCGACGAGGTCGATTCGGATTCCTGAATCATGCGGTCACGTCCGCAGCGCATGCAGTACTGTGAACCCAACATCATAAGCTGTGGCTACCGCTTGGTGGGAGAGGGAGTTCGTAGTCCCGCCTTTAGGCGGTTCTTCCGGCTGAAGCCGGTACTACGAGCTTACATGCCCGCGAGCCAACACCTGCCGGGCGCGGGGGCGTGACGAGTCGGGGCGGAGTGTGGTAAGCTTTGGGCCTACCCACGCCGGCCGGGTGGCCGGTCGGGTTGCCTGCCTCGACAGTCCCGCCCCCGAGGTTTTCCTATGTGTATCTGTTTTCGGCAAGTTGCCCTCGTGTGTCTGGTCTCGCTGGCGTCGCTCGAGGCCCAGGCCGTGGAAGTGCAGCCACACTTGAAGACGCTGCGCAGCGTGGGGCCGATGGGCGCCGGGCATCGCGAAGCGACCGCCGCCTGGCAAGAGCTCGCCAAGGCCCATATTTCGCAACTCACGGCCGTGCTGGCGGGCATCGACGGCGCGAATCCGCTGGCGGCTAACTGGATTCGCTCGGCCGCTGAGACCATCGCCGATCGTCAGGAAAAATCGGGGCAGCCGCTTCCCTTGAAAGACTTGGAGCGGTTCACGCTCGATACCAAACAGGCGCCGCAGGCTCGCCGCATGGCGTTCGAGTGGCTGACCCGCGCCGATGCCACGGCGCCGGAACGGCTGATCCCCGGCATGCTGGACGATCCCAGTGTCGAGTTTCGCCGCGATGCCGTGGCCCGCTTGATTGCCCAAGGCGATCCGCTATTCGAGGCCAAGAGTAAGCCGGATGCCGCCAAGGTGTACCTGCAGGCCTTTCACGCGGCCCGCGATCTGGATCAGATTCAGCATCTCAGCAAGCGGCTGCGGGAGTTGGAGCAGCCGGTCGATTTGCAGACGCACTTCGGATTTCTCACGCACTGGAAGCTAATCGGCCCGTTCGACAACGCCGAGAAGAAGGGCTACCCCGTCGAATACCCTCCGGAGCGTGTGGTCGATTTTTCCGCCACCTACGAAGGCAAGACCGGCCCGGTGAGTTGGATCGATCATCAGACGCAGGATGACTACGGCATGGTCGATCTGAACAAGGCTCTCGGCAAGCACATGGGCGCGGTTGCTTACGCCGCCGCGGAGTACGAATCGCCGCGCGAGCAAAATGTGGAACTGCGGCTGGGATGCATCAATGCCAACAAGCTATGGCTCAACGGCAAGCTGCTGGACGAGCACGAGGTCTATCACGCCGGGACGCGCGTCGATCAATACACTCTACGCGTCACGCTGCAGAAGAGCCGCAACTTGCTCCTGGTGAAGGTCTGCCAAAACGAACAGAAGGACGAATGGGCCCAGAACTGGCAGTTGCAGCTCCGCGTCTGTGATCCCACGGGCACAGCTGTCTTGGCGGTGAATCGGAAACCCGTGGTGCGCGTCGAGGGCAAGGGTGAATAGGAATAGGGAGTGCGGCGACGTGTCGCCGCTTTAGGAATTTCGGACGTTGGGCGCGTAGGCTCCAAAAGTCTGAAAGCGGCGACAAGTCGCCGCTTCTAGTCATTGAAGAGGACTTATAGGACTAATCATGAATCGAATCGCCCTCTGCGTCTTAGCGCTAACAATTCCAACGATCTCTCCGGCCGCCTCATCGGCTGCCGATTGGTTGCAATTCCGCGGCGGCGATGCTGGTGGGACTGCGGCCGATGCAAACCTGCCGACTACTTGGAACGCCGAGAAGGGCGAGAGCATCGCTTGGAAGGCGCCGCTCACCGGCAAGGGCGTGTCCGGTCCAATCGTCATTGGCAACAAAGTGTTTGTCACCGCCTCAAGCGGCTTTCAGCAAGATCGCCTGCACGTGCTTTGCTTCGATGCCACCACGGGTAAGAGCCTGTGGGAACGGCAGTTCTGGGCCACGGGCCGCACGCTCTGTCATCCCACGAGCGCGGTTGCCGCCCCCACGCCCGCCAGCGATGGCCGCCGCATCTTCGCCTTCTTTTCGTCCAACGATCTGGCTTGTCTCGACCTGGAGGGCAACCTGCTCTGGTATCGCGGACTGAGTTTCGATTATCCCCACGCCGCGAACGACGTGGGCATGGCCAGTTCTCCGGTGGTCGTGGACGACACGGTGGTCGTGCAGATCGAGAACCAGGACGATTCTTTTGCGGCCGGCCTGGATGTGGCCATTGGTGAAACGCGTTGGCGCCAAGAGCGTAACGCCGGCGCCAATTGGACCTCGCCCATCGGCGTGCGCAGCCGCGATGGCAAAGGCGGGATGGTGGTGCTCACTTCATCGAACAAAGCCACGGCCTACGATGCCAAGAGTGGCAAGGAAGTCTGGACGCACGAGGCCGGCGCGGGCATTCCCTCGGCCAGCGCTAACGGCGATGTGGTCTATCTGCCGGGCGATTCCCTCAAGGCCCTGCGGCTGAACCGCGGCAGTCTGGCCGCCGAGGAGTTGTGGGCCAACGTCAAGCTCGCCCCCGGCAACGCCAGTCCGGTCATCTACCGCGATCGCGTCTATGTTCTGAACAAGGCGGGCGTGCTCACGTGCGGCAACGACAAAGATGGCGAGATTATCTGGCAAGTGCGCCTCAAAGGGCCGTTCTGGTCGTCCCCGGTCATTGCCGGAGAGCATCTGTACGCCTTCAATCAGGATGGCGTGACGCAGGTGGTGCGGCTGGGCGAGAAGGGCGAAGTTGTCGCCGAGAACACGCTGGGCGAGAACATCCTGGGAACGCCCGCCAACGGCGGCAACGCTCTGTTCGTGCGCACCGAGAAGCACCTGTGGCGCATCGCGAAGTGAGCTGCCATGCCTGCGGATCGCCTTGAAATCCGTCCCAGTGGGCCGATCCGGGCGACGGTGCGCCCGCCGGGTTCCAAGAGCATCACCAATCGCGCGTTGGTTTGC